>NZ_CEXQWX010000143.1:0-15131 GCF_982718395.1 Carboxylicivirga sp. | reverse complement strand
TTAATCAGATGACGAATGGTGCTAACCCACACGTGAGGACACGTGCGGGAGCGGTGCTATTGCTCTGGCCAACGCTGCTCATAAAGAAGCTATACAACCTCAGTTATTGTGCGATAATAATAAACCATACTAAAGAACCTAAGTATCCTCCTGCTTTTCTTCGCTTATTTTTATTTACGGATACGAGTGAAACCATTTTCAGCGCAAATCTGCGTTATCTGCGGGCTATAAAATTTCGTTGCAATACTCGTCCGACTAATAGACATCAAGCAATTTAGTCGGGCGACGAGTAGTATTGATTTAAAGCTTGTTAATCAGATGACGAATGGTGCTAACCCACACGTGAGGACACGTGCGGGAGCGGTAGTTGGTAAATTAAAATCTCCTCACCTCCTGACCTTATCTCTTTTTCTAACAACCTGAGCTTATTTTATTCAATCAATTTTAACCATTTCTACCCAGAAAGGAAAAATCCGCTTCGAACCAATGGCATAGAAGGGTATTAAATCACAATCCATCTCTGGCAGATAAACATTATTCATCTCAATAATATCCGTTCCTTCTTTTCGATTTAGTGTTTGCTTTACCAGAGCATTGGTTTCCAAATACATTCTTCCATTAGCTTTAACGGGCTTTATAAATTTATACCTGATGTTATAATGCCCTTCTTCAATACTCACCCTCCACTTTCCATACACCTCTTCCTGTGCCCATATACCACGCTGTCCTCCTGCATCATTCCGGTTTAAAATAATTGGATTTTCATTAGCATTTCCCACAACGATGCGAGGCTGATCAATCAAATTCTCTGAATCAATTAATTCATTGTACAAGATATCCAGTTCTTTCTTTAGCTTATTGGCAACCGCCTTCTTCTCTGCAACAATATTGTTTTGCTCATACGGATCTGTATTGAGGTCAAACAACTCAAAATCCTGTATTTCTGCATCATAACCGGTTTTTCCAACCAACTTATACCCATCCTTGAACATGGCCATATTGTTATACAGCTCAGGATAGCGTCTTGACCAGTAAAAGAATAGTGATCGCTCGCTCCAATCCTTTCGTTGCTCTTGAATAAGTGGCAGCAAACTCTTACCATCAATCACTTTATTGTCAGGCAAATCTACATGGCAAATATGCGCCAGGGTTGGCAATACATCAATATGCGCTGCCATTGTTTCAATACCCCTGCTCTTTTTAAACGATGAAGGATACTTTAAATAGAAGGGTACCCGTACTCCACCTTGATATACCATTCCCTTCCGGCCACGCATTCCACCAACATACCTTGTTTGTTGCGGGCCATTATCGGTCATAAAGATGATCAGGGTATTCTCCGTCATTTTTAACTCATCCAGTTTTTTAAAAAGCTTACCCAGGTTATCGTCAATATTGGTTACCATGCCATACACCTTTCGGGCATCTTCTTTATTCTTCTCAGTCATATTCGGAAATGGTCGTTTATCATTCTCAAACCCGGATGAGGGATCAATATCTTTATACAATTGGTAATAATGATCGGGTACCTGTAAAGGTGTATGCGGAGCATTATAAGAGAGATAACAGAAAAACGGTTGTTCTTTATTTTGCTCTATAAATTTAATGGCCTCCTCTGTAAAGATGTCAGAACAATAGCCGGTATAAGCCTCTTGCTTGTTATTGTGCCAAAGTACCGGATCGAAATAACTCCTATTCCCTTTATAATAGGTTGTGATATCGCCAACCTGTCCCATTCCTCCAGAAAGATGGATCAACGATTCGTCAAAACCCTGATCACTTGGTCTGCTTGGGTAATTATCGCCTAAATGCCACTTACCAAAAATCCCGGTTTTATAGTTCGCCTGCTTAAGCATCTCGGCAATTGTAAACTCGTTTGATGCCATAATTGCTCCTCCATTGTAGGTATCTCTCACTCCCGTTCTCAAGGAGTAGCGGCCGGTCATCAGGCTTGAACGGGTTGGTGCACACACCGGCGAAACGTAAAAGTTATTAAAGCGAACACTCTCTTTGGCAAGATTATCAATAACGGGTGTTTTTACATGTGGATTTCCTGTAACACCAAGGTCTCCGTATCCCTGATCGTCTGTAATGATCAATATAACATTTGGGTGATTTTGATCCTGTGACAAACAATTAAAAGAGGCCAATAGGCCGGTAATAAATGCGGTTAATAGTATTTGACTAAAATTCATATTTAAAGCTTTGTATGTATATGAGATTATCAGTTGTTTGCAAGCTAAGTAGTTTTCCTTATAAAAGTAATGTATAATAGTCAATTGGCAATTAAACTCTTAGAATACTCGGCACTCATATACATACATTTACCCTCTAAATCTCCCTGCGCTCACCCTTTACTTCCCTAAAGGGAACAGCGCGCTGGGTAAGCCCCTTTAGGGGTTTGGGGTAATGGTGGCGAAACGTTAAGAACATCAATTTTCTTAGCTTAATAGCATTGACATCTCCCTAAAAAGGAGACATGAATAGTAGTTTTACATGACGTATTATAAAGAACTCGCTAAGCGCTTTTGATGCGCTAAGCGAATGGAAGCCAATATTTATAGCCCGAGTAATTATCTTTTACACACATACTTAACCTCTAAATCTCCCTTAAAAGGGAGACTTGAATAGTAGTTTGACATGACGTATTGTAAAGAAACTCGCTAAGCGAATGAAAGCCAATACTCGTCGTCCGACTAATAAGTATTAAGCCAATTTAGTCGGGCGACGAGTGATAAAGTCGAAAGACGACTTTAGCCCATTAAAAAACATATTACACATTCCTCATAGCTAAAAAGCACTACCTTTGCGCCATGCCACAAGACATCAGCATTACTACCTATCTTAATCAATACAGTCATCTGCCTTTGGTTGATGTGCGCTCGCCTGGCGAGTTTAAGAAAGGACATATACCACAGGCCATTAACATCCCATTGTTTACCAATGATGAACGTGCTCATGTAGGAACAGTCTACAAGCAACAATCGCAGCAGGCAGCCATTGATCTGGGATATCAGTATGTAACGCCTAAACTGCAATGGTTTATCGATCAATCATTACAGGCAGCTCCTCATAAAAATATCGTTATTCATTGCTGGCGTGGTGGCATGCGCAGTCATTCGTTTGCCCAACATCTGAAAGATAATGGCTTTAACGAGGTTTATGTTATCGAAAAGGGTTATAAAGCTTATCGTCGCGAAGCTCTTAACAATTTCGATAAGGGTACGCTGTACCTGTTGGGTGGCTACACCGGAAGCGGTAAAACACATATTCTGAACTACATTCGTGAGGCAGGTCACCAGGTGCTTGATCTGGAAGAGCTGGCATCTCACAAAGGATCAGCTTTTGGTAATATCGGGATGAGTAAGCAACCAACAACTGAGCAGTTTGAAAACAACCTTTACTGGCAATGGCGACAGTTTGATTTTAAACGCCCTATTTGGGTTGAGGATGAGAGCCCCAACATCGGCGATGTGAATATACCGATGCATTTGTTTCAGAAAATGCGCGACTCGCAAGTGTTTTTTATTGAGATCAGTAAAGAAGAACGCGCCAAACTGCTGGTTGATGAATATGCCTTGGGCGATAAAGAGAAGCTTGCCAGAGGTATTAGTCGTATCTCCAAACGCCTTGGAAATGACATCTCCCGAAAAGCCTTGCAACTACTGGAAAACGATGATTATTACGAAGTAGCCTTGCTCACTTTGGGCTATTACGACAAATACTATAAACGCGGCATCGAAAAGCGTGAGATTAGCAACATTCGCTTTATCCCCATGGATTCAACCGATGCACAGAAAAATGCACTAACCTTAATAGAAGCCTTAAATGAACAATATGTCAGACATTAAATTAACTCAATACAGTCACGGTGCCGGATGTGGTTGCAAAATAGCTCCATCAGTATTAACCGATATTTTAAAAAGTAATATCACGCCTATCCATGATGATAAACTAATCGTAGGTAATAGTAGTCGCGACGATGCGGCAGTTTACGATATGGGAGATGGAACGGCCATTATCAGCACAACCGATTTCTTTATGCCCATTGTTGATGATGCATTTACTTTTGGTAAGATTGCAGCCACCAATGCCATCAGTGATATTTATGCCATGGGAGGTCAGCCCCTGCTGGCCATTGCTATTTTGGGCTGGCCGGTCAATAAACTATCGCCCGAAGTTGCAGCTCAAGTAATGGATGGCGGACGTCAAGCCTGTAAGGAAGCTGGTATTGTATTGGCTGGTGGACATAGTATTGACAGCCCTGAACCGATCTTTGGCCTTGCTGTTACTGGACGTGTTGACCTGGACAAATTAAAACGTAACGATACAGCCACAAAGGGATGTAAGTTATACCTGACCAAACCTTTGGGTGTGGGCATTCTCTCCACAGCGCAGAAAAAAGGACTACTTAAAGGTGAACATGCCCCCATTGCCCCTGCTTTGATGAGCCAGTTAAATAAATTGGGACAAAAGCTGGCCAATATTGAAGGTGTTAAGGCCATGACCGACGTAACGGGTTTCAGCCTGATTGGACATCTGAGCGAAATGTGCGAAGGAAGTAAATTGTCGGCTCAGCTAGATTTTGATAAAGTACCTCAACTCGATATGCTTCAGGAATACATCGACCAAAAATGTATGCCGGGAGGCACCACCCGAAACTGGTTAAGCTATGGTCAGCAGGTTGAGCTAAAGGACGAGAAGCATAAGGACATACTTTGTGATCCTCAGACAAGTGGCGGCTTATTAATTGCCGTTGAAGATGATGCCATCAGCGAGGTAGAAAGCTTATTGCAGAATAATGGTGTTGATCCTGTCTGTTTTGGTGAGTTAGTTGATCAAAAAGACAAGCTGATTTATGTGAGTTAATGTCCTTGAACATATTTACACTAATTTGGAATTGCATTAAACATGTTTCAAAGGGCTTCGGTGTAGTTTTGTGTTTCAAAAGATCCAAAAGACATGAAACAATCAGCCCTTTTGCTATTATGCCTGTTATGCAGTATTGCATCAATCAACGCCAAGATATCTAAAAGTAAACGCCCTAATGTAATTATCATTCTAACCGACGATCAAGGAACTGTCGACATGAACTGTTATGGCGCCAGTGACCTGTACACCCCCAATATGGATGCCCTGGCCAAATCCGGTGTTCAGTTTAATCAGTTTTATGTAGCTGCCCCTGTTTGTTCTCCATCAAGAGCTTCTATGCTAACGGGGATGAACCCTCATAAAGCAGGTCTTCCAGGCAATGCCTCATCACAGGAGGGACACACGGGTATGCCTTCTGAAAAAATAACCATTGCCGAAATAATGAAAGACAACGGTTATAACACCGCACATATCGGTAAATGGCACATTGGCTATACGCCGGAAACCATGCCTCTCGGTCAGGGGTTTGATTACTCATTCGGACATATGGGTGGTTGTATTGATAATTACTCCCATTTCTTTTATTGGAATGGCCCCAACCGTCATGACTTATGGGAGAATGGACAAGAAGTATGGTACGATGGCCAGTATTTTGGCGACCTGATGGCTGATAAAGCCGATGAATTTATTGCCAGGCAAAAAAAGCAACCCTTTTTTATGTATTACGCCATTAACATGCCTCATTATCCCTTACAGCCTAAAGGTAAATGGCGTGATCATTATCAGCACATGGATATGCCACGACGTGATTATGCGGCTTTTGTTTCAACGATTGACGAATACATCGGACGATTAATGTCAACGCTGGAGGATCATGGACTTAGGGATAACACCATCATCATTCTTCAGTCTGATCACGGACACAGTAATGAAACACGTACGTTTGGCGGAGGCGGTTCAGCCGGTCCGTACAGAGGATCGAAATTCTCTTTATTTGAGGGTGGAATCAGAGTACCGGCCATTATCAGCTATCCTGATAAAATAAAGTCTGATCAACAGCGAAACCAAATGGCATTTAATATAGACTGGTTGCCAACGATAGCTGACTATTGTGATATTGAAAATTTACCAAAGGAAATAGAGGGTAAAAGTTTGCAGGCTGTCATTGAGGATAATGATCAGACGCCACACCAGCAATTTATTTGGAAAAGCGGCGGTAGCTGGGCCATCCGTCAGGGTAATTGGAAGCTATTAGGATATCCGCAGGATAATAGTGGCAAAGGTAAATTAGACCCGGATGATGATCTTTTGTTTTTGACTAATCTTAAAACCGACAGCACTGAAATGCAAAATCTTGCTTCAAAGCATCCTGAAAAGGTGGAAGCAATGAAATCGGCCTATTTAAAATGGGAATATGCCACACCTAACGACATTCCGGTTAAACGTAAACAGATTAATCACCTTGGCATTGGAAAAAAAGCAACGCTTATAACTTCACCTCATCCGAAATACAAAGGTGAAGGAGCCCAATCGCTGATTGATGGAGAAACAGGCACACGCTTTTACAACGATGGCTTTTGGCTCGGCTATGAGGGTAAAGATGCTGAGATCATTATTGACCTGGAAAAGGAGATGATCTTTAATGAAATTACAGTGGGTGCCATGCACAATCCTGAGGCCTGGATATTTTTACCAAAAGCTGTTGAGGTGAGTTGGTCAAATGATGGTAAAAGCTATTCTCGTCCGATCAATGAGAATGTTGCCGAACCTCAAATGCGAAATAGCTATACACAACAAAGGATTAAAATCCAGCAGGAAGATATACATGGTCGTTATGTCAGGATCAAAATTAAAAATACCGGCACTTGTCCCGAATGGCACAGTGGCAAAGGCAACATATGCTGGTTGTTTATTGATGAGGTTGCCATTAACTAAAGTGCTTATTTAAACGGATTTATTATGTAACATTAAAACAGCATATTTTAAAGGCTCAAAAAAAGATTGTATATTCATTCAGCTAATATTCAAACTGAGCCTTTAATGAGAACTGCTCTTAAGCTTCTACTTTTCAACCTATTTCTAATATTTTGCCAGATTCTAAAAGCTGAAGCAGCCCCTGATACTGTTGTCTTGCAATTAAAGTGGAAGCACCAGTTTCAGTTTGCCGGCTTTTATGCAGCTATTGAAAAAGGTTATTATCATGATGCCGGAATACATGTCATCGTCAGACAGGGAAACACCTCGATAGATTTTGTTAATGAAGTCATCTCAGGCAATGCTCATTTTGCAATCGGATCATCAAAGCTGATTATCATTCGAAACCAAAACATCCCGGTGGTGGCATTAGCAGCTATCTTTCAACATTCTCCTGAAATATTAATAGCCAGAAAAGATTCCGACATTGAGATAATAGAAGATCTGCAGGATAAATTAATTTCTTCTGGGAAGAATGGCCTTTCATCGACCAGGGCATTGTTGAGCAAGTTTAATATTCCGGAAGAGAACCTCAAATTTGGTAGTTCATTAGGCTATGTTAACGATTTGATTCAGGGCAATACAGATGCGATAACAACCTACATAACGGATGCCCCTTATATGCTGGAGCAAGCCAATGTTGATCACCTGATATTCAAGCCTCGCTCCTATGGCATTGACTTTTATGGAGATATTTTATTCACTTCGCAGGAAATGGTTGAAGAGAATAAAAAATTAACGAAACGTTTTATCGAAGCTTCAATGAAAGGCTGGACATATGCCATGGATAACAAGGAAGAGCTGATCGATATTATTATTGAAAAGTATAACCATGCTATATCAAGAGAGTTACTCCAATACGAATCTATCGCAATGGAAGACCTGGTAATGCCCAAGTTAATTGAGCCCGGACACATGAATGCGGAAAGGTGGCACTATATTGCAAGTACATTTGTTGAGATTGGTCAATTACAACCACTGTATTCGATTGAAGGATTTCTCTATTCGGATTATAAGGCATTTGGTAACAAACGCATCAAACTCGCCCTTTATGTATTAATTGGCATTGTTGCTCTCTCTCTGATTAGCCTCTTGATATTCTTTTTATTTAACCGCCGGTTAAAAAGGTACGTATTAGAACGAACCAACCAGTTATCAATCGTTAACAGAAACCTTAAAGAAGAAATTGGCAGAAGACAACTGGCCATGGCTCACCTGAGACTTAGTGAAGAACGATATAAACTTTTGTTTGAAGATTCGCCAATATCATTATGGGAAGAAGATTTTAGCACCACCAAAAGGAAGATTGATCAACTGTACAAAAGAGGTGTCAATGATATTGAAGGTTACATACGAGCCAATCCGGAATTTGTACGTGAATGTGCCCGCAGCGTAAAAATCATTAATATCAATAAAGCAACGGTGCTGTACATGGAGGCTGAAAACAAAGAGCAAATTATGGATAATGTTGCTAAAGTTTTCACTGAAGAGTCATTGCAAGATTTTGCCAATGAATTGATCACATTTTATAAAGGCCTCTATTTATACGAAACCGAATCGGAGCATATTACTTTCAAGGGCAACAAATTACATGTTTCTGTCACGGTTAAGATACCGAATGGTTATGAGAAAAACTGGAATAAAGTAATTGTGTCGTTAATAGATGTAACTGATCTTAAAAAGACGACGAAGGAAGTGGTTGATAAGGAAATTCTTTTACGACAGCAAAATGAGGCTCTTAAAGGTATCAATGAAGAATTAAAGAAAGCAAAGATCAAAGCAGAGGAAAGTGACCAATTGAAAACTGCTTTCTTATCTAATATGAGTCATGAAATACGAACACCGATGAATGGTATTATTGGCTTCACTGATTTGTTAAAAGACCGGTCATTAAATCCGGAAGAAAGGGGGCACTATCTTGGCATCATTGAGGATAACTCACAACAGCTTTTAAGGATCATTTCTGACATTATTGATATATCAAAAATTGAAGCTTCACAGCTTAAAATCGTTAAAAGCGACATTGATATTAAGCAATTATTTGATCACTTGCTCGAGGTATTTCAAATGCGCATTAAACGAATAGATAACAAACATTTAGAATGCAGATACGTTATTCATCCTGATCTTAAGGCCAGTCAATTAACGATACAAAGTGATGTAACCCGCCTGCGCCAGGTTTTAACCAACCTTCTTGAGAATGCCGTTAAATTTACCGAATGTGGGTATGTTGAGTTCGGGATTTACCCTTCGGAAGGAGATACTCTTACCTTTTATGTAGAGGATACTGGTGTGGGGATTAAAGACGAAAGGGTTAAGCAAATATTCGACCGCTTTTTCAGGGAAGAAGAAAGGTTTGGAGCTAACCTGGGAGGAACAGGTTTAGGCCTGTCAATAGCCAAAAACCTAGTGGAATTACTCGGAGGGAAAATACATGTTGAAAGCACTCCTGGCAAAGGATCTAAATTCTATTTTACCCTTCCATATAAATAATCAGTACATTCGTTTTTCCTTTCTCTGGCGAATGGTCAACCGGACCATTTCATCTAATTGCCATATAATTACAAATAATACTAAAATCATTACCGGATATTTTAAATGATGCGTTTCAATTCCTCCCAGCTCAAGGTTTAGCAGAGGCAATGTAAGGCTAATACCCAATCCAAAGACAGAGCCAATAAAGAAAAAGAACCATGATAATCGGAGGTTTTTGATAATGGTGCGTTTACCATTCAATTCACTATTGACACGGCTTATCATTTTACTTTCAAAATCAGAAAAAGGCATCTCTACCTTACTTTCCTTCAGCAATGATTTGAGGTGTTTATCTTTTAATTCATCCATCACCATAAATTATTAAATTATCAATCTGGATTCGCTCTTCAAAAGTGCATTCAGGTGTGAGTAAAAACTTTTACGCGCCCTGTGTATAACCACTTTTACTTTGCTCGACGACCAACCAGTAACATCTTTGACTTCTTTTAGCGACAATTCTTCCAGATAGAACAAGCGCAAAGCCAGGCTTTCATTGGGCGACATCCGTTTTAAAGTCTCATTAATAAAATACTTCCGTTCATCACTCTCTAATGCATCTAAATTATCTTCATCAACTGAACTCTCTACCGTAACCAATGATTCGTTTTTCCATTTCTTTTCTTTATCAAGTCGTCGAAAGGCAATATTAACAATGATACGATAAAACCAGGTGCTAAATTTTGATTGGCCCTTAAATGATTTCATCTTTTCAAAAGCCTTCATAAATGCTTCCTGGCACACTTCTTCAGCTAAGAATTCATTTTTTACAACAGAAACAGCAATAGAGAAGGCCATGTCCTGATACCGCCTGATAAAATAGCGGTAGCCTTGTTCATCGCCTTCAATTACTTTTTTGATGTAAAGCTCCTCCACTACTGGTCTTTCTTTTTTTCGGTAAAATGAGCCAGAATCATTCCGAGTCCTCCAAATAAAATGGTTGAACCAAATACAAATGGTTCTTGAATTTGACGCAAAGAATTTGGAAAAATAGCATATGCAACTATAAACCCAAACATTAGTCCAAAAGAAATTCCAACTAACAACAAACCAAACTTCAGCCATGGAAAACGAAAACCTCTTCGTTCGGGCTTTTTAGCATAAAAGTTACTGGCATCAGCACCTTTGTCAATTAACAAGGTACGCTCTTTTGTTCGTGCTTGTAAATAGAAATACCAAGAGAAAAAAACGGCTGCAAATAAGGCTAACCAAATAATTGCGATTGCAAAATCATTCATAATCCTATCTTTTTATTTATTTCTCAGGTGAGATACAAGATAGGAAAGAATGGTTACAAACTTTTTCAAAAAAATCAAAATATTGAATCGATAGCAATTCTTCCTGACAGTACAAGCCACCCAAACACCGAAAAGAAAATCCCGAGAACGGCATAAAAAATACGTGCTCCATTACGTCCCATCAGCTTGATCATCGTTTGGGCACGACGCTGTTTAAAAAACCATTGCCAATTAGTAAAAGCTGCAAAAGTGATCAGAATCCCAACTCCAATCATCAGGTAAAACAAAATATCTTTATTCATATTGATTGGAAATTAGCTAAACATTTTTTCAATTTTTGTGAAGCTCGAAGGCATGGCGAACAACACCACTTTATCATTAGGTTCAATTTCTGTATCACCACTTGCAATGATAGCCGATTCTCCTCTAAGCACGCCTCCCACGTTTACGTCTTTAGGTAGACTCACCTTATGTAATGGTCCTTTGGTTATTTTCGACCCTGGTTGAGCAACAAGTTCAATCACTTCTGCATCTGTAGCTGTCAGACACTTCACATGGGATACGTTAGCCCTGAGCGTATAACGATATATGTGACTAGCCGCTATTAACTTTTTATTCACTAGGGTTCCAATGCCAATATTCTCGGCCAAGTCGATGTAATCAATATTCTCAACCTCAGCTACTGTTTTTCGGACTCCCATTTTCTTAGCTAACTGACATGCCAGGATATTCACTTCTGAGTTACCAGTAACGGCCACAAAGGCATCCATCTTTTTAATACCTTCATCTTTGAGCAATTCCAGGTTACGACCGTCACCATTGATTACGAGTGTATCTGCTAAAACATCTGCCAGACGTGCCGCTTTATCCTTATCAATCTCAATAAGTTTAATGCTGTATTGTCCTTCAAGCCGCTGAGCTACCTTTTTACCAATACGACTTCCTCCCAATATCATCACATTTTTAATGTCGAACTGCTTTTTACCGGCATCTTCCATTACTTGCTTCACAGCCGACTTAGTTGTGATAATATACACAAGATCGTTGTGTTGGAGTGTTTCTTTGCCTCGTGGAATTATAGTATCTCCATCTCGGTTAATGGCTACAATATTGTATTGCTGATTTTCATATAAAGCAGATATTTCGGCCAGTGTTTTATTTACAATACGGGCATTATCCCTGACCTTCAAAGCAAACATCACCAGTTTGCTACCTGTAAATTCATAAAGCTGACGGGTACCCACTTGTTTAAGCGAAGCATATACCTCCTTAGCTGCTAACTGTTCCGGGTAAATCAACTCATCGATACCCAGTTTTCCAAAAAACTCTTTATTTTCTTCAAGCAAATACTCATGGTTGTTAACCCTGGCAACTGTCTTTTTGGCACCCAATTGTTTTGCCAGAATACAAGAAAGAATACTCATATCCTGATAAGGTGGCACTGCAATAAATAAGTCACAGGACTTAACGTTGGCTTCCCGAAGGTCTTCGATCGATGAGATACTACCAACGATCGTCATTAAGTCAAAGTGTGAATCAATCTGCTTCAGTTTCTCCTCTTCCTCATCCATCAAGATCACATCATGATTAGCCGAACACAGCATCTTTGCCAAGTGTGTTCCCACTTCTCCTGCACCTGCAATAAAAATTCTCATAACATTCAGTGTTCAAAAACTTGCCTTATTACCCGACAACAAAAACAACGCAAATTAATAGATAATACCTCTAATCCTCCAAATAAAAACGAATTTAAATCACTTCCTATTGTGCAACCCAACTAAAAGCATGCCATCCTTTGCCACATTATAAATTATATTAGTTTGCTCAGAGTATCCGCTAATCCACTTCTTTCTTTGATACCACTTCCAGCCATTTGCAATGATAATTTGCTTTACACTTATCACATCCAATAACTCAACAATGGTCATAGCAGGTTTTCCCAATAATATTAATTTATCCACAACCACATTACCGACTGGATCATTCCAATAAGTCCCAGCCGGAACAACGGCAACATATTCGCCATTTACAAGTTTAACAATCGGTCTTTGTTTCTGTTTACCATCCACAATTTCAACCACATAATCAGACGGTGCTCCACAATAGGCCCATAACCCCTTAAAAGTAAATTCAATTTCTTTATCGGTTAAAGACGAACAGGAAAAGATCTGATTTTGACTTCCAGTGACATAATTAATAACACTTTTCCCTTTAATGTCAGCTACATATAAAACAGCATTGGGCGTATTATGAGCTCTTACATAAAAACTTACACCAAAAATTACTAATGATACGAGTAGAAATCGCAAATGAGGAATAAATCGATAATTTATATAAATGAGCAACAGGATAATGCAAGAATAAAACAATGGTAATTGCCACCAATCTAAATATAAGTTTGTAATTGATGCATTGGGTAATTGATCAATCCACTTCGTAGCTTCCTCCATAAAAACCAGGAGATCATCTAATGCCGGAGTGAATAACTGCATTACTGGCAGTGAAAATGAGCACACAGATATTACAACTGCCAATATCAGAATTGGAGTAACAAGTGGAATAAGTAAGATATTAGTCAAGATAAAATACAATGGAAATTCATAAAAGGCATAGATACATATCGGCAAAGTCCCTAACTGAGCAGCCAGGGATACAGCAATAATAGACCAAATCCATCGGAAGGGTGGAAACGAAAAGTAAAACCACTTGTCTATATATGGATAAAAACTAACTATGGATGCTACCGCAGTATGGCTCAACCAAAAACCAATATTATAAATTGATAATGGTTCTATCACCAGTATTATAAACATTGAAGCTCCCAATAAATTAAAAATACCGGTTTTGTATTTATAGATTCGTCCAAACTCAAGGATAGTAAACATCAAACTGGCCCGCATGACAGATGGAGAAAATCCAGTGACAAGTGCGTAAGACCATAGAATGAACAAAACAACAAAAAAGGACCAGCCACTAGTTTTTCTTACACCTAACAAAAGGAGGATTTTTAATGCTATCATGTAAATTATTCCTACATGGAGTCCACTGACAGCTAATAAGTGCATAGCCCCGGCATCAGAGAAAGCGCTTTTTTGCTCATATGAAAGTAAACTTTTGTCACCAAGAAATAAGGCATTAAGAATGGCTAACTGTGATGCACCTACTCCAGCCTGTTGATACTGTGTTCTAAGGAATTTTTTCAACCTTCCACTGGTAACGAAAATGTCAAAATTTGCATAACCATCAACAACCTTACTTTGCTTAGCTATAAAGCGAAAGCCAATTCTTTGATTAATTAAATATTGAGAGTAATCAAAATTAAATACTCCTGTAGGTTCTGAGTAGGGCAGGAATCGTCCTTTAAGAATCAGAAAATCTCCTGGTTCTGGATGATCACTCTTGCCATTCTTAGGTAAAAAAACGATGCCTTTATTCACCTTTGTGCTATAAAGTGAATCAGGCTTCATATGCTTAAGTTTAGCTTCAAACTTGATATTGTTATCTGTTTGACCAACAGCCTGAATTAATTGTACAATGACAAGACCCTGTTTATCGGAATCAATATAAACTGGCTTTCGCAATTGATGGTATAAACCTGCCAACGCAAAAAACATTATAAATGCAAAAATGCCAGATAAGTAACGGTACTTATAAATTGCAGAAATCCTTAGTTTATAACTCCATAACACAAATACTAAGGAAGCCAGAGCAACAATACATATGTAGAAGTAAAGCGGAACTTCCCAAAGGCTAGACAAATAGTAGCCAGCAATAATTGCTAAAACAATACGAATGAAAGGTGATTGTTTAAAGAACAGTTGTAACATAAAATATCATAAATCATAATAAATTTATAATATCCCAATTGAAATTGCAAGGCGCTTATGAACTTCTAATTTTCCCGGTAATAATATTATATAAGGCCATGAAGAAATACTTAACATCGGTAAGAAACGGAGAATTTAATTTTTCTTCCATATAAATTCGTTCTGCTTCAATATTTCCTTTGCTATCTGGCATATTGAGAGCTACATATGGAGGTATGCAACCTGGTTTAAATTTAATACGCATTTCCTGAATATCGGCTGGCAGTTCATTGAACCTTGTCTGACTTAATGGCCTTACTCCAACTATGGCTAATTCTCCTTTCAGGACATTAATAAACTGAGGTATTTCATCTAACCAATACTTACGAAAAAAACGCCCCCACGTTGTCAGCCGAAAATCATCAGATGGCTTGCCAAATGAATTATATCCATTAAGTCTCACAACATAATCCTGAAGGTATTCAGAATATGGATGCATGGTACGAAATTTATAAATATTTACAAGCTTTTGGCTATAACCAACCCGACGCATTTTAATGATAAGCCCTTTCCCTATATTTCTTTTTTCTGCTGGTTTCGTTTTTATTGCACAATAGTAAAAAAGCCCATCAATAAATTTATGCTCGATCAACTCAAAACCAGCTTGTGCTACACGCCCAAGTACTTCTGCCCTGGAGAATCCATTATC
>NZ_CEXQWX010000142.1:0-15177 GCF_982718395.1 Carboxylicivirga sp. | reverse complement strand
ACTGGAAACCAAGCCCTGTATTACCGCCAGTCACAATTGCTACTTTCCCTGTTACGTCAGGTATTTGCTCTGCGTCCCACTTTTTCATTCCTGTATGTGTTTATTCTTTTGGTTTAATTTTATTAACTACCTCTTTATCACAACTAAAATTCCTGAAACCTTCTAGTTTGTCCCTTAGGATAACCAGTTCCTCAATTTTTTGATTGATCTCATCTATCTTGCTGTTCAGGAACCTCATCTGGTAATCTTTGTCGAAATTATCAGTTTGGATATTTGAAATAACCTCTTTGCATTCTTTCAATGAGAATCCCAGTGTTTTCATCGAACGAATAATTTTAATGCGCTCAATATTCTCCTCTGAATACTCTTTGTAATTGTTGTATTCGTACGGTTGAGTAATGCCTGTTAACAGTCCCATACTTTCATAAAGACGAACTGTATCTCTCGAAACTCCTGCCTTTTCTGCAATTAAACCGATTCGCATAAAAATAATTTAAAAAAAGTTGCAATTTCTTTTGACCGTTGACCATAGTCCACGGTTTATATTCGCAATATTAAATAATTATCAAACAAGAAGAAAATGATGAAACGATTTTTTATAGCTGCAGCTATCCTATTGAGTATTGGCTCATTCAAAACTTATGCCCAGAACATTAACAGTGATGCCTCATTTGTGGAGTTTTCCATTTCAAATATGAAGTTTAAAACGGTTGAAGGAACCTTCAAAGGCATGAAGGGGGAAGTGAAATTTGATATAGATGACCTTGTAAATTCATCTATGAACGTCTGCATTTCTTCTGCATCGGTCAATACCGGCAACGAAAAAAGAGATGAGCACTTAAGAAAAGACGACTTCTTTAATTGCGAAAAATACCCTGACATTTGCTTTAAGTCGACCAGTATTACAAAGGAAGAGAATGGCTTTATAGTTAGCGGAGAAATGAGCTTACATGGTATTACAAAACAGGTTGAGATACCATTCAATTATAGTAATAATACTTTCAAGGGATCATTTAAAATTAACCGAAAAGATTACGGTGTTGGTGGGAACGGAACATTTATGGTTGGTGATGAAGTGACTTTGAACATCACTTGTAAAATCGAATAATCAAAACTTTAAAAATGAATTATACCGTATTAATTACCGGCAGTACCGAAGGGATTGGTGCTGCCACTGCTATTGAGTTTGCAAAACGTCATTATTCCGTTCATATACTGGGGCGGAATAAAACAAAAGGAGAGAAAGTACTGGAGCAACTACAAAGCTATAATCCGGAGGGAAATCATTTGTTCTTTTCTGCTGATTTGTCAGTAAAAGCAGACGTAAAGCGTTTTTTAGATAACTACCTGAAAGAACAAAGCAGCTTGGATATACTGATCTTAAATGCAGGTATACATCCCAAGAGCAATACACTATCCCGGGATGGAATCGATATCACTTTTTCTATTGGTTATATTTCAAGGTATATGTTTGCCGTGAGACTGAATAAGCTTTTATCTGCGTCAAAGCTTGGAAAGGTTATTCATATCAACGGTTCTGTAATTGGAAAAATCCATTTTGACGAACTGTCAAATCCCAGATACAACAAAATGATTAGTGTTTGGCAAAATTCGATCGGTTCTGCTTTGCTGGTTTCCAACTGGAAAACATTTACAAATACAAATGTTGAGCATATTCATTGGAACCCCGGCATTGTGAATACTCAAACCGTAAAATCTCAAAGCAAGGTTGTTCAGTTGCTCTCAAAAGCATTGGGCATGGTAGAGGCTAATAAAGCTGGTGAATGCATCGCAAGTTTTGTTACTGAGAATAGTGAAAAAAATATTGGAGGTAATTTCTATTCAAAAGGAAAACTAAAGAAAAAGCCAAAACTGCACTCTGATAAGGCTTTGTTTAAAAAGCTAATCGAATACTCTGAAAGTTTTACAAATATCAATTGATATTCTTGTGGATAAAAGATTAACGTTGGAAATACAATTTCAATATTTATTGCATAATATACACTTTGGCGCTTCGCCCAAACCAGACTTCCTTTTTGTTCTTGATGACAAAAAGGAAGCAAAAAACATCAAGGCTGCTTGTAAAATACCTTTCTAATTCAGCTCAGTCATAAGTTCGGCCGGGTGATTTCCAAAGCAAGTTTGGAACTTCCCGGTCCCTAATGCCTTCACTTCAACAAAAGCTATTTTGCAAGAGGCCGACCGAGAGAATTTGTATTATTACTTATCCAATGAATATTAGTGATATGCCGATATTCATCGGATAAGTATTGAAGCAAACCCCATTCAAAACGATAATGCAGTTTATATATCCCAATAAGATACACCTTCAGTCAGGAATCCATCTTCCATATTAAAATAGTCGAGTGAACCTGCTTTATTCTGGATACATAATAGCAATAAAGGCTTGTCAGTATTATTCCTGTAAGTTCTGTTACCATCCGGTGCTATTCTAATGACTGAACCTTCAGTAACATCCAATAACGATTCATCAACCTGAAACTGTCCGGAGCCTTTTATAACCATGTAGATTTCTTCATTGTTCTTATGTTGATGAAAAGAGGCCATTTCTGTATTGGGAGGAACTACATTAAAAGATATTTCAGCACTGCTTGATTTCAATATCTCACCAATAAATACTTTACCCTTAACCTCTTCATGACGTTTTGGGTGTATGTAAGAATAATCCTTTATCTCATCTAAACTTCCCAAATCAATAGAGGTGTAGTTAGGACCTTCTGAACTAATTTTTACTTTTTTCATGCCAGAGTTTTGTTTGATAAGTTACTAATACTATCAAATTTAATGTTAAATCATTTAAAATGAAAAGTTTCTTCTATGGCACTTTCTGTTGTTCTTTGATTATTTAGTCGTGTTATTCCTTTTCAAATTCATAATCACGCTCTACTTTGGCAATTCTGGTCTTAAAGCTTTTATACCATTTGCTTCGGCCCTTTTCTCTTGCTATTGTATGCTCTGTATTTTCTTTCCACTTTTTTATGGTATCCAAATCTCTCCAATATGAAACTGTTATTCCAAGTTCTTCTCTTGCACTTTCAACACCCAGAAATCCGTCTTGTTGTTTCGCTAATTCAAGCATTCTATCTGCCATTTCAGAATAGCCCTTATCCCCTTCTGTTCGGGTCGAAGTAAAGATTACGGCATAATATGGTGGAGTCGGTGTTTTTGCTATCATAGGACTTTTAATTTATCAAACTCTTTTTCATTACTACTGCCGTAGCAGGACATATATCAGAGAATTCCTTTGTTTTTCTAATAACTGTCGGTGTAATTTCCCGTTGCACTTTATTAAAATCAAATTTCTCAAAATATTTTTCGGCCGTTGTGGTCAAAAGATATAGTTTCCGGATTGCATTGTTTTTACAATACTCAAAAAGGTATTCAACTAAATTTCTGCCAATCCTTTTATTTTTATAGCTGTCCCTGACAGCCAGTGAACGCAAAAGCCCGGTTGTTGTATATTGTTCGAGTCCTATGATAGCCACAATAGTATTCCCTTCTTTTGCTACTAAGAATTGAACCGCACTTTCTTCTATATCATCTATAGGTAAATC
The DNA here is from genome assembly GCF_982718395.1 of Carboxylicivirga sp. Lineage (NCBI taxonomy): Bacteria > Pseudomonadati > Bacteroidota > Bacteroidia > Marinilabiliales > Marinilabiliaceae > Carboxylicivirga > Carboxylicivirga sp. The sequence continues at coordinate 11,602 of NZ_CEXQWX010000142.1, read as the reverse complement.
ATTTTCAAGAAGTAACTTTTTTACTTCTTCCAAGTCTGATTTTATAAGTTGTTCAATTTTTACCATTGTGGTTATAAGTAAGGTTTATGCTTTTTCAATTGCCTTTCGCATCATTTTATTTTGCTTGACTCCCTTTAATATGCCCCAAACGATTAATGAGATGATCAAAACGGCTAACCCAACTAATGTTGACTTATACGAACTCTTAATACCATCGGCCACAATGCTTGCCGATATGGTTCCTGCATCAGCAATGGCATCAAAGGCCTCAACGATGCTCAATACCTGACCAAATATCCCCAGCAATAAACCAATAATACCCATCAGCCATATTCCGAATATACCAATCGTTTCCGGGTGGTTGGTTTTGCGGAGCTTCCATAGTTTAATATAGCCGGTTACAATAATTACCATGCCACAGACAAATGGAAGTAGTGCATACGGGTGAGCTGTTAAGAATCCAATCATTTAAGTAGTTTTTATCTAACGGTTATCAATTTAGTGCAAACTAACCAATAAATACGACATAGATACAATCTATGCCGAACTAGGCATTTAATAAACTCTCTTTAAATAAATTCTATATCAGGTTGATATCTAATTTGGTCATAAGCACAAAGCATTTTCTTATAGCTGGTTGATTTTTTTTCTTTATATGCTCTTAAGTAATTTTCTATTTCATCTAAAGGAATGTTCTTTTCTAAAATATTCCACGTTATAGCATCCGTTTTGTACGAATTTGCAATTTTCTCATCATCAATTATATTTTTCAGGCTGTTTCTTGAATAATCAGAAGATAATTGTTTAAGTCTATTAAAGACTGTTTTTAGCTTATTGAATTGTTGTAATTTCAGTCTTTGTGCAGAGTTAATGTTATTATTGATACTACTAAAACAATGCATTGGAAAAAACTGAGTATTTGGTATTTTTAAGCGGTCAATAACAGTCAAAGATTTACCCATTTTCGAATCATGAATTTTAAAGTATGATTCTATTATTTCAGAAACAGATAAAAAATGAAATTTCGGGGTAGAGCTATTATCTTTTTGAGATAGTTTTTTTTGCTCATTTGCTAATGAAGGAGCACCACTACCATTTAACGACGTTTTCTCAATTATTTCTTTGTGATTATGATGATTACCAGTTTCAATATTCTTTTTAAATCCTGTTTTTAATTCAGTTTTTTCCTCTTTTATTACAGGAAGCTCAATGGAGTGTTCTTCAAATATTCTCCAAAGTGGTTCTAGTGCCTTTTCTTTGTTTGAATAATATTCTCCACCCCTAATTCTAAAAAACTGCCAACCGCAACGCTCTAAAACCTTCTGACGAAGCATATCATCTTGGTATTTGTCAGCACCATGCCATTTATCGCCATCACATTCAATGGCTATTTTAGTTCCATCAGGAAAAAAGGCTACTAAATCAATCCGGTATTTCCCTTTGGCAACTTCGTATTGAGGTTTAACTCTAAAACCCTTATTTACAATATCGTTAAAAACATCAACTTCAAACCAACTATCAAATGGTGCAGGTTGATTACCTAAGGTCCGTTTAATTGGTGTTGAAATTGGTGGCGGGGAAGGTTTGTAATTAAGGAAATGGTCTAAAAGTTTAAATCTTAAATCATTAGAGTTACTTAAATCTTCAGGCAAAATTGAATGGAAAAGCCAAATTTGTTCAATAGCTCTACTTACAGCTACATTGAATCTTCTTTCGTCTTCTGGACGTGTTAATGCGCTTCGATTATGGTTTGTCGCAGTAACAAGACTTAAAAAGATAATATCTCTTTCATCTCCTTGAAAACTGGCTGAATTACCACATATTATTTTTCGACTTCTAAATTCCTTTTCACCAATCTGTTTAATCAACAATGTTTCAATTAATGCACTTTGCGCATTTCCTTGCAAACAAATAACTCCAATACTTTTGCCATTGTATTGTTCATCATTTATTATTTCGAGAATTTTATTAGAAATAGCTTGGGCTTCTTGTTCATTTCGAATATTAGAACTCTGACCTTCAACAAATCCATTTTGACAATAATAGTGCTCCAAAGGCTCTAATCTATCCTCGGAATATTGCTTTAAAGGAAACAAACCTTTGCCATCAGAAGCGTAAAATAATTTGTTTGAAAACTCAATAATTTCAGGCATACATCTAAAATGCTCCCGTAGAACAATTCTTCCATCACAAAACCTACTTGCGTGGTCAAAAAAGCTGTATTCCGTACCATAAAAATTTTTAAAAGGTATGCCTTGTAAATGCCTGTTTATAAATGGAGTCACTGCATTTGCATCAACTCCAATATATTCTGGTGATGTTTGTTTATCATCACCTACTATTATAATGTTTTTAGAGATATATAATAAAAATATTGCGTCAGGACCAAGCTGGCTCGCTTCATCAATTATTACATAATCATAAATGCCTTTTTCTGGCTGAATAGTTTCTGTTACCTTGTACAATGGCATAATCCAGCATGGAACAGACGTTTTGCAATGTTCCATTTCTTCCTGAGCAATCTTTCTGAATTTTAGTGCCCTTTTACCTTTACCAGTTTTTCCGATTTTTTTCACGGCTTGAACCCATGCTTCTAAATGTTGTCGAAGATTTCTGTTCGCATTCAAATTTTCAAGTACATAAACCCAAGATTTTTTTGAAGAAAGCTTAGCTATTAAGCTTTCTTCGATAGAATCATAGCTTTTTAGTTTTTCTTTAAGTTCGTACTCAACATCCTTACTTAATAATCGAGACACCTCATTGGTTGCATGCTTAAATAATATTGCCTTTTCTAATTCAGGTATTTGTGTTTCTAAGAATTTACGTTCTGAAATTGCCTCAATTAAGAAAGGAAAGCAATTATTCAATTCCTTTTCTAATTCCTTGAATAATCCATATTTTTCAAAATCTTCATGTAAACTATTTAATTGATCAAGAAGCAGTTTGTATTTTAATAGGTCAAGCTCAATAAAGGCATCTGATATATCTTTTCCAATTGGGTGTATATATGGTTGGATTAGTTTGTTGGATAATTCACTTCTGTGTTGCTCAAAGTTTTCTAACCTTAACAAGGACAAAGTATTTTGAACATCAGTTAAATTTGAAGAAATTGATTCTGAACTAAAATCAGAAATAGTAATGTTAGAGATGCCTTTTAGTTCGCTAATTTTACTGGACGATATATCAATATTATTTATCAAGGATTGAACTTGCAAAACAAGTTTTTCGAAATAGTTGAATTTCTTTTCGTACTTATTTAATTCCTTGTCCGTTTGCCAAATATCATTTAACTCATTGAAATTTTGTTTAAGCCTTATGTCTTCAAGTACATTTTCAAATTCTTCTTCAGTATCACATGGACTGCCATTAACAAGTACATTTTCAATAAAATAAAGTTTTTCTTTAATGTCCTTTGGTAGAAATCTCTTTTTAATTCTAAAACTTACACCTGATAAAGCATTGCCCGCATTTAAATAATCCAAAAGACCTTTTGCATCACTTTTTAATGAAATTAGTGACTTATTTTTTGGGTACTCAATCTCTAAATTCCTATCCTTGTATCGTAAATCAGTTTTTTGAAGTTCATCTAATATTTGTGCTGATCTTTCAATCTTACCGAACCACCGGGACTTATTATTCTTTAAAGAGTCATCTATTATTTCATGTTTCTGAGGAAAGTATATTTTTTCAATCTTTTCAAAGACAGCAAGCAATTCTTTAAGTATGCTTTTTACTTTAGTGTAATCACTTGAATTTATAATATTGCAATTATCTTTTGAAAGATTGTTTTTAGTAACTCTATCTTGAATATTTGTAAATTCCTGGAAAACATCTATTTCAAGTAATTTTTGTTTATCGGGAAGTTGGTATTTATAAACTGAAACATCGATTTGTGAGTAGTATTTATATTCAAGTATGTATGACTTTAACTTTTCTAATATTCCAATATCGTCATAATTGTCAAAATCATCCCTGTACCAGTCAAATCTTAATTTATCAGCACCTAATAATGTTCCTATTTCTGTTAACGTACCTTTATATTGTGGATTAATACTAATACTACGAGTTGATATCTCCTTGATTTTAAGAAGTTCATTGGTATTATAGGCCCTATCATTTTTTAAGGTTAATAGTTCCTCCTCTAAATCCTCAATTTCCTTTTTTAAATTATCTATGTCGGTATTTGAAAGTTCATCATTTATTGTATTTACACTAGCTTCTAAATCTTTAATCGAGGATGAGTCTCCACTTAAAAGATTTACAGTTAAGCTTTTAAACTCATCAGGCAATTTATCTTTTAGAACTTCAAGGGCACGTTTAGTATAAGCTGTAACCAATACTTTTTTACCATTTGCTAATAAATGACAAATTAAGTTAGCAATAGTATGAGATTTTCCCGTGCCAGGTGGGCCCTGAACTAAAACTTTATTATTGTATCTGGCTTTCTTAATAATGGCAATTTGTTCATCATTGAATTTATTGGGGAAATATATTGTATCATTGGGATTTAACCCTGTTCTTTCAGTTTGGGGAAATGGTTTATTTGAATCAGACCCACTTGCTTCATCAACTAAATCATCTAATGTCGGTATTTGAGGTCCTGAGGTTTCTTTAATGTCTTCAATGATTTTTTCATACATGGAAGTATAACTTCGAGTATCTCGTTTTCGAAGAATTAATGCTGGTGCATAAAATATTGTTTCTTTGGTTTGAACTTCTTTACTTTTCGAAAGCTCTTCTTTGTACTTGCCATCGCCTGGCTTTATCCTTTCTGATAAAAGTTGTAAAACTTCATGAATGTCTTTATCAAATGGGTTAACCAGTTCCTTTTCTTTTATTAATTCTTTAGCTCGTTTTTCTGCTTCAATAATATCGTTAGAATCAAATTGATCCATTATAGAATCCGTTTCAATTACCAAACCATTTTCTAAGCTTTGACTAACAATTATACTTGAATCTCGTTTTGAAAACTCGAATTCAACTTCAGTTTTTGCAGAAATGACATGCCTGCATATTAAAGGGGTGTTATCACTTTCTTTAAAGTGCATTAACCCTATACCAATTATTAGTTCATATTCTTCACCAAACTGCTGTGATTTATTGTAAATAGAAAATAGTCGTTTGTAAACTGAATTTACTTGGTCATAAACCCTATATTTTTCATCGTAGATATCCTTTTCTTTCCAGTAATTGACTGATTCATTAAACCATCTAGTTTTACAATATTCTTCAAATTCAGATTTGATTTCGGGGTAATCTTCAATTTCTAGGATTTGTTCTTCAATCTCAATTTCTTGTAACAATTCAGGTAGCTTATCCTTATTTAATAAGCTTTCTGGAATAATCCATTTTTCAAGTGTCTTGGGAGGACTTGGGAATATTGGTTTTTCAGGTTCCTTAGGTTTAGACACCTTTAACCAATGCCCTCCTTCATTCGAAAAGTTGTCATGGATAATGCAATCAATTTTCTCATTTACTGGAATATTTGAAAACCAAATTATGTCAAGGTAATTCTTTGAGTTTAAAATATCTCTAACAGGCTTGCTTCTGAGTTTTGAAAACTCAAACAAGTATTTAAAAATTTTTAAATATTTTTCTTTATTCATAAACCTTGAATTTCCAATAAGTTGATAACATATTCGGCTAAAAATTGACCCATCTGCGAGCAAAAATATCAACCTGTGCATCAGAGCATACAAATGTGCCTAATATACGTTGATGACTTATAAAATCTATTTTTGTTTTTAACTTGCTCGAACGTTTTCTTTGCATGACAAATAATATCTGTATAATTCTTTCTCTCCCCAATACGATACTCGCTCCACCTAACAGTATAGATTTCTAATCACAGAATTCCAAAATTAATCTTATTCGTTAAATACTCTAATGACTTTGTCAAAAAAACGACTTTTTCTTAGAATTTATCTGAAAAATATTCGATCAGTCTACTCTTTTAAAAGACGTTCATTGAGTAATGATTGTGTTTAGTTTTATTTAGGCCATATATTACCTAAATCCTTTAATATATCGTTTTAGCAAAAATTATCATTCAAAACAACTAATGATAAAAATATTTGTATAAAATTTTTGATCTGTTCAACTGTTGAGTTGGAAAGCAATTCAGATCATTTTAATCGTGTTATTTTAAAAAATATCTATTTACAATTTTGAATTGTTATTGTAAAATAATATCTTTAACGCTTAACTATAAAACAACCCGCGCGCATGAACCATTTTATTAAACCGACTTTCTTGCCCAATAAAACATACCAAAACATTCAAAGGCCGTTATTTTTTCAAGTTATGCCAAAATCCGCAAAACATACCTTTTTCGTTTGACAGATTTTTCAGATAGCTGTAAAGGCCATTTATCTCAAAGGTAGCATTGCATAAATCTGTAAATCCTGATTTTTTCATTTATTGAGCTGTTCAGATAGCAGCATAAGTACATTTTCCATTTAACAAGCTTTACAGAAATCCGAAAGGGTCATTTTTTACATTTGTCGGGCTTTGCGGATTTCCGAAAGTCCTCAATAATCTGTTAATAATACAATTCTCTAATTTTTTATCACATACTTAAAATTATTTTTATGGAGAAATTAAATAAAGTTAATACCGACATGCGAGTACGCGATGTCGCTGATTTAGGCACCAACATAAACACAGAACTGGATCTGTCGAGCCTTGAAGATGCTAATATCATTTCTGTGAAGGATGACCTAGCAGTGATTCAGTCAAGGCTTAAAAGTGCTATTAACGAAATTAAAGTTGAATCTTTACTGGATAGTGCAGATGCTAAGCGCGACACAACCACGCGCTCGTTGTTATACCTGAATAGGGGTTACCTGTTGCACCCTGATGCAGCCACGCGCGAGGCTGCAATAGATATTGAAAAGGTATTGAGCAGGTATGGTTTTGAGTTGATAACAAAGAATTACTCAACTCAGTCAGCCTCAACTGAGTCCTTGATTCGGGATCTCAGAGCCGCCGAAGTGGCTTCTAAAGTCGCAATATTACCCGGTATGCAGACAATTGTTGATCAGTTGGAGGAAGATCAAAATCATTTTAAAACAACCGAAATGCAATGGAATGCAGCACTTATTCAGGATGATGACAGCGAAAGTGCCACGGTACTTAAGCGTGAGCTATTAAAGTTGGTTAATGATAAGCTGGTGATTTATCTGCGAGCTATGATGCAATTTAATCCTGAACCTTATAGTGGATTGATAAAGGCTATATCAAAACATATTGGCCGGGCCAACAATTTGGTAAAGCGGCGCAAAAACAATGAAATGAGGAAGAAGTGGGACCATACAATTAATTAACCATTTGCATAATAAAGGATTTTAGGAGCATCGTAATGGTGCCCTTTTTTTGTTTGAAGTTTGGTAATAGTGTGTAAAACAAGAGTTTGTTCAAAAACAAGCATTTAAAATTAGATAACTTACGAACTATTACTTAATCACCTCATCCTAACCTTCTCCTCAAGGCAGTATGTTTGTAAAAAGCATAAGCCACCAATATTTAGTAATTTGAATTGAGCAAAATTTAAACAACTAAAAAAGTGGCTTATGGTACAGAAAATTAACAAGATCAGTTTTAAAGGACAAAATATTTTCGTAGGAATCGATGTCCATTTGACAAGTTGGAAAATTACAATCATGTTAGAACACTCTATTCATAAGACATTTTCAATGAACCCGAGCTGTTTCGAGCTAAAGCAATATTTATCAAAAAAATTTCCTGATGGGACTTATTATTCGGCCTATGAAGCAGGTTTTTGCGGCTATAGTGTTCATAGAGAATTGATAGAGTCGGGCATTGAAAACATCATTGTAAATCCAGCAGATATTCCAACAACAGATAAAGAGCGGAAGCAGAAAGAAGATAAACGAGATAGTCGAAAGATAGCTAAATCACTTCGCAATGGAGATTTCCAGGGCATTTTTGTGCCAGATATTAATACCATGGAGCTAAGAAGTTTAGTCCGCCACCGAAAAACAATGGTAAAAGAGATATGCAGGAACAAAAACCGAATCAAATCCATTTTACATTATTATGGGATTAAGATTCCGAATGAACTGGATTCCGCATCAAAATATTGGTCTGGTCGATTCACCGAATGGTTATTAACGATTGACTTCTGCACTTCCTGGGGGAAGAAGGTATTGAATCAGACTTTGGGGTTTGTGAAGTTTTTAAGAGCAACCTTATTAGATTATAAACAAAGAACTCAGAGCGATGAGTAAAACAGGTAGCTATTCACAAAAGATAAGCTTATTGAGTAGTGTTCCCGGAATAGGGCTAATAACAGCATTTACATTATTGTCAGAAATAGGTGACTTTTTAAGATTTAAAAGCCTGGATCATTTTTGTTCTTATGTCGGACTGGTTCCAACAACCAATTCTTCAGGAGAAAAAGAAATTACAGGAAAGATAACTACACGTTCAAATAAGCCTATTCGTGCAGTAATTATAGAATCTGCCTGGGTGGCCGTTAGAATCGATCCCGCTTTAACTATCAGATACAACAAACTATGTGGAAGAATGAAAGCTAATGATGCTATCATAAGAATAGCCAAGAAATTATTAGGTAGGATACGCAGTATAATGATAAACCAAGTGCATTATGAATATTCAGTTGCATAACATTCAATATAATATCAAAAATATCAAATTTAAGAGGGACTGTTATTTCTCCTTGCAGCACAATTGATGACTGCTTCCTCAAGGCTACAGCTCTCAACTATAAAAATTAAACACTGAAATGCAGCTTTGAAAAAAGACTGTTGATAGAAGGATGTTTTTGTGGATTATATTGGATCGCCAAGTCAGGTAACCAACGGGGATATATTATACCGAAGGTTCCATGTTAAATATTATCGGGTGTTGAACCCGATAATATTTAGCCAAGAAAGGTAAGCCTTCTGGTTCCTCATTGCCCGAAGAAAGAAGAGGATAAGTATTAATTTGCTGAAATTTAGAATATAATGAGTGATAAATTTGGATTACAACATAGAAGGAGAAGGTTAGGGTGAGGTGATTAAGTAATAGTTCGTAAGTTATCTAATTTTAAATGCTTGTTTTTGGACACCTTCTTGATAATGTTATTACTTAATAAGAAGACTTATTTATACATTAGCCTCCTCCTTTAGGTTTGTATACTCCGATGTTACCTGATAATTATAATCCGGATAGTCATAGATTGGTATACGTTGTTCCGTTTCCCCAATTGAATAGCCCCAGATGCTGGCATAATCATCAACCTCTTCGCCAAGGTCATTTATCTGACGCAGGTATTCACTAATGGATTTGGATTCAATAATGATCACTTTGTCCATTTGCTTCATTACCGGACTGTGCTTTCTGGTATGATCCAATTCAAACTCCAGGATACGACGACCATAACGGGTGATACCAATGGTGCGGAATGTCAGGCTCTTACCAACGCCTGGAAGATTAAGAACATTCCTGTCTGTGCCCAGAAATGGCAAACCGCTCTTTTGCATCAACTTAGCCATATCTGCTTCAATGGATGCAGCATTGTTCGGAAAATCTTTGATCTGCGAATAGTATTGCTCTGGAATTTTACCAATCACTTTTTCTTCCATTTGTTCCTGCACAGCTCGCTCGTTGGTAGCAAAATTAAAGCTGTTCTCCATATATCCTTTAACGCTAAATGTGTAGTAATTGATAACACCAATTTCATTCAAAACCTTCCTAAGTTTAGCAGCATGACCTCTTCTGGAAGCAGCAGTAGTAAATACATGCTGGTTGGTCACGGTCCATCCGGCAGAGTTTAACAACTTAATAGCCTGACGAGCTTCGGGTGTCACTTCCATAGGTGATTCAAAATGGGTTTGCATAAAAAACTGTTGGATACCTATTTCGGAGGCCTTCTTCTTAAAATCACCCAATATTTTAACCAACTCCGGTGTGACCCTTTGCGGCATATAAACCGGTAATCGACTGCCAAGCCTGATGCGCAGGAATTGTGCATACTTCTCACCCTCGGGTCTTTGTTTATTGGCTTCAACTTTATTTGCAGCCATTTGGTAAATCTTGTCCAGAATCTTTTTTAAAGATGTGTCGGAGCTCATCAGGGCATCACCTCCTGTAATCAGGATGTCGCGTAATTGTGAGTCCTTTTCAAAATATTCCAACAAAGAGTCCAGCTTTTCGTCCCAGGTTTGCTTGGGTTTTAATTTGTCCAGGTTAAAGTTGAGGTTACCTCGCTGAAAGTCGTACATGCGCTGGCATGAGGCACATAATCCACCACAAGCACGCCCCATTGTATCGGGTATCAGAATCGCTACCTCAGGATAACGTCTGTGAATGTTGTGCTCGCTTGGCAAATACCAGCCTGCCGCATTGGGTTCGCCGGGCTTTACCTTATCTTCTTTTTCCCAGGCAACGATATTTCCGTATTCATCAATTAGTTTCTGACTATAAATCACATAATGCCTGATTGCCAAATCGGCACCAACGGCAAAGTATGGAACCCGTACATGCAATAGGGAGAGGTAATATGGATTCACAAAAAATGGAATTCCCTTGGCCTCGGCTTCATACAGTACCTTCATGGTATCCGGGTCGAGCGAGTTATCGAGCATTTCATTTAATAAATCCGCCGACCTGACAGCAAAACGTAAATGAAACAGATGATTATCCCACCAATCAAGCGCTTTCAGGTATTTTTGCTCTTTGGATAAGCCTTCTGGAAAGATGAATTTGCTGTTGCTCATTTCCCCCGAATCAATGATCCGGATAATAATCTTGAGTATCCGTTCCTTGTTCTCTTCTCTTAGTTTAACAATCCTCGGGTCGAGGCCTGAACACCAACGATCCATCCATGTCTCTACCTGCTCTTTGGATGGTATAGTCCTTTTATATTCCCCTCGGAACTGTTTAAATAACATCAACATATCCTTAAAGAAAAAAGGTTTGGCACCACCAGTTCCATTTGTAACGGCCAGCCAGATTAGGTGAATGGGATTGCTGATAGCCATTTCACCCCTTAAGTTAAGGTCTTCAAACTCACGGCCCGCATTGTCGATGTAGTCGAGTATTCGAATGGCAGCAAAGTCTTTCCAGCTTAGTTTCTCGAAGGCTTCACGGCCGTGCGCCTCTCGTTTATAAAAAAGGTAGGCATCCTTATTTTTCTTTATTTCGTCCAGCACCCAATTTCGAACACCAACCAATACCTCTGTTTCATTTCTGGCATTTCGCATTATTTCTTCCAGAATGGGATTTTCTTTTAATAGCTGCCTTAGCAGCATATGCGATTTAACCGAGATAGCAATGTGATCGAGTTGATGGTTTGATGTTGTCATGGTATGGGAAATTAGGGATTACTGTATCTAAAGATACGTTAATTATTGATTTTTAGAAGAGTAAAGGTGAATTGAATCAGGGAAATCCCTTTTAAAAATATAGATAGGCCAATTTTTATCTTTTAACCACAAATTTAGCTTCGCTGATTTTCAATTCGCGAATTACACCAATTTTTAGTTCTGCCATGCGGAACAATTTTTGCTAATTGGTGCCATCGTTAGTTTGTCTTTGTAAAAGCAAAGAGAGAAAAGAGAATATTTTCTTTGGA
>NZ_CEXQWX010000141.1:0-15502 GCF_982718395.1 Carboxylicivirga sp. | reverse complement strand
ACAGGATAAAACTAAGATAGAGAAAGTTAGTTCTGAAAAAGAATTACGAAAGTTTATCGCTCAAAATATAAAGTATCCTGGCATAGCTCGCGATATGGGAGTTTGGAGTGATGTAGTTGCCCAGTTTAGTATATCAGCTGATGGAGATTTAAAGCAACTTAAAGCTAAGGATCATGTTAATAATGCTACTGAATTGGATGGTGTTGTAGTTGTTGCTTATGGTGAACCGGTTACTAAAATGCCTTCATCTAAAAGTTCAAGTAAAAAGCAAATTCAAAAGTATTTTGAAGATGAGGTAGCCACTGTTCTTGACAAAATGCCAAGTGTCATTGATAAGGAGTTGGTTGGCAAAACTTTACAGTTAGATGTGAAATTTGTTTTACAAGGATCGAAAGAACAACAAGTTAAACCTGTGAAAGCAACAGAAACTTCTCTGAATATAATGATAAAAGACGAGGGAAGAAGTGAGCTTTCACCAGTTAAACCATCTTTAATATTGGTTGATGGTAAATCATACGATGGTGATATCAATGATATTTCTCCTGATGATATTTATTCAATCAATGTAATAAAAGGGGAAGCAGCCATAGAAAAGTTTGGCAATGAAGCTAAAGATGGTGTTGTTGAAATTACAACGAAGAAAGCCCATACAAATGCCTGCGAAAGAAGAGTTGTAGTTGGAAAACCTTTAACCATCGATGTTGCTGAAAAAGCGTTTGCTGGTAAAGAGCCACTGTATGTTGTTGATGGTATTAAAAAGAAGTCAATTGATATCGATCCAAAATATATTAATACAGTTACAGTGCTGAAAGGCGAAAAGGCTAGTCGTCTGTACGGTGCCGATCCTGAAAAGGGAGTAATTATAATTACAACCAAACCTGTTTCTGATGAAGAAAGTGATGTTAATGGTTCTCAAACCAACAAGGTTAGTAATGAAGTCAAACCTGATGAAGTAGTGGTTGTTGGTTATGGAAAGATGGAAAAGTCAGGTATGGGTGATATGCTTACGCGTATGGGAAACCAGGCTGAACCCATTTTAGTTAATAGATCTTCAGGAGAGGGAGATCCTTATATTATGATCGATGGTGTTGAATATATAGGAGAAATAGCTGATATAAATCCTGACGATATTGAATCCATAAGTGTATTAAAAGAAGAGTCGGCCACAGAACTTTATGGTGATAAAGCTAAAAATGGAGTGATTCTTATTAACTCAAAAAAATAATTCAATTCAAAATTTATCGGGTGACTTTAATGGTCACCCGACGAATAAAAGTTTCAGGTAATATAATTTACTCTTCTTCTACCCGGATACTTTGTGTATCAAATGACCAGGCTCTGAAATATCCCAGCACATCTTTTCCCATATTTGATTGGGGATTGAATGGTGTAGAACTACCACCGCCTTGCTGGTCAATTATCTCGTCCAATTGAGAATAGAACTCGTAAGTGCCTTCATCAATGGAATAAGCCTGAACGGTAACTTCATCACCTTTGGTAAATGAAAAACGCAATGGCGTAAATTCTATGGTTTCTTCATTAGGAAAGAATTCGTGCGACCAAACACTATAGGTTTCTTCTTTCTCAGAACCATTCAGGTAGTATTTGATCAGGTAATAATTCTCTTCGTTTGGATTATTTTTAAGCGTTATTTCCAGATTGTATTCAGTTTCATCTTGTCCGCCACCAAAACCATCGAATTCTACATATCCAAGTTTAACAATTTCGGTTGGGGTTAATATTTTGCTTTTCCCCTGATAGGTTTTATCAGCCACGTTTATTTCAAGGGTGTATTCATGACCGTCCTGGCCTCTTAATAATCTGCCTTGATATAAACCATTGCGAGAATGCTCTAATGTTTCACTTATCCCGTCAGAATTTTTGATGGTCACAATAGCATTTTTTTCGTAGTCAGGTGCTTCGTCAGAGAAATAATTAGATGTATAGCTTAATTGAACCTCTGCCGGCTGATTAAGTATAATCTTGCCATCTATTGATAGCTTAGGAGCAGCATCATTCAAATCTACATCAATCACTTCTTCACAGGATTGTAGGCTACCACCCAGTAGCATACTTAGAGATAAATAAAACATGATTTTAAAGAAATTATTAGGTATCATAGGTTGTTGTTTTAAAATTTAAAGTTCCAGGTTACAGATGGTACAATACCAAATAAACTAAGTTTAACCGCTTCTGTTACATTGGGGTTGCTTTCACTCTCGCGGAAATTTATGGTGTAAGCATTCATACGGTTGTACAAGTTATAGAGTGAAAAATCCCAGCTGGATTTGATGCGTCTCTTACCTTTTCCCTCGAGGTGAATATTCAGATCAAGTCTATGGTAGTCTGGCATACGGTAACCATTTCTTTCGGTGTAATATGGTACCTGGTAACCATCAAACTCATATTTACCACTTGGAAACGTCACGGCATTGCCGGTATAAAAAATCCAGTTAGCCGATACAGAGAGTCGGGGAGTAAACTGATAACTGGTTACTACTGATACATCATGAGTCTTATCATAGGATGAATCATACCATTCGCCATTGTTAATGCCTTCTATTTTATTTTCAGTTTTCGACAATGTGTAGCTTACCCAGCCGGTAAAATCACCATATTTCTTCTTTAAATAAAACTCTAAACCATAACTACGTCCTTCTCCCTGCAGAATATACGATTCGATGTCTTCGTTTAACATCACTTGTGTTCCATCTTTGTAATCACTGATGTTGTTCATTGTCTTATAATAAGTTTCAGTAGAGAACTCAAAAGTATTATCCATAAAGTTACGGAAGTATCCAACTGAGTATTGATTAACTGTGGTTGGCTCAATATTAAAGGTACTTGGTGTCCAGGTATCTGTTGGCTGGCCCGAGGTGCTGTTAGACATCAGGTGGAGGTATTGAACCATTCTGTTATATGAGGCTTTTAACGAACTGTTGGAACTATAACGATAATTAATGCCTAATCGAGGCTCAAGACCATAATAGCTTTGCATTATTTCGCCTTTGTCAAAGTATTCTCTGTCAATGATGTTATTATCATCGTCGTAGGTGATGTTTTCACCTTTCCCAAACTGATTAAACATCGATGTCCTTAATCCGTAATCAAATATCAGTTTAGAGCCTATTTTTTGCTCATTGCTGATATACATTGAAGACTCTAATGCTTGCTTTTCGGCAACTTTTATGTCAGATATTGAGTTATCTTCAAACAAAAACTCACCGGGGTAGAATGTATGATAGGTTGCATTTAATCCGTATTTCAGAGTGTTTTGGGGATTGGAATACCACGTAAAATCCTGCTTAATACTAACATCTTTAATACCGGATTTCATGCTTCCGTTATCACCGAAATTGAAACCATAGTCATACTCACTGTATAATAAAGTTGTGTTAGAGAATAATTGGGCACTAAATAAATGATTCCAACGCAACGTCGCAGTCGTATTACCCCAATCCATGCCCATATCTTCAAAGCCAAAGTCATCTTTGCCAAAATAACCCGATAAGAACAATCGGTTATTATCATTGATTTTGTAGTTGAGTTTAGCATTGAGATCGTAAAAATACATTTTTGTACCGCTTTCAATTTGGTTGGCACCTTTGGCTATTATGTCGGCGTAACTTCTTCTGCCAGAAACGATAAATGACATTTTATCTTCAATAATTGGGCCTTCAAGGGTCAGGCGAGAAGCTAAAAGACCAATGCCTCCCGATCCTTGAATCTTTTTCATATTACCATCTCGCATGGTGATATCAAGAACAGACGCGGCACGTCCACCATAATTAGCAGGAATACCACTTTTATAAACGGTCATTCCTTTTATGGCATCAGCATTAAATACCGAAAAGAAACCCATAAGATGTGAGGCACTATAAACGGGAGCTTCATCCAATAAAATCAGATTCTGATCAATAGAACCACCGCGCACACTAAAACCGTTTCCTCCTTCAGAAACGGTACTGATTCCGGGAAGTAATTGAATGGTTTTTAAAACATCACGTTCACCAAAAAGAACAGGAAGCTTGTCTATTGTTTTCATATCAAGCTTCTCTCCTGTCATTTGTGTGACAGCAATATTTTTATCTTTCTTTTCAGCACTTACGACAACTTCGCTCAGTGCTGTTTCGTTGATTTTAAGTTGAATTTTAATGGTTTGATCACTTACCAGATTAATTTGTCGTTGTTGAGTTTCATAACCAACAAAACTGTAAAATATGCTTTGCTCGCCGGCAGGTAATGTTAATGAATAGAAACCATATGTATTTGTCATGGTTCCGGTGGTTTTATCAGCTGTATAAATCGTAACACCAATAAGGGCCTCGCCTGTGGCAGCATCAATAACTTCACCGCTTATGGTGTGTTTTTCTTGTGCCGAAGCAAAAGTAAAGGTCAGCCACATCAATAAAAAAGCCGACCATCGATAATGTTTTAAATCCATGGAAAAGATTTAGGTTGATAATGTATAGGTTTATTTTAATGCTGTAAAGACAGCTTCAACAATGAAAGGATGCATGAGCACCATTTTTTTCATCTCTCCAATGCCAAATGTAAGCTTATATTTTAATGAAACAGGAACAAAGACGATAAAACAGGAAAAGATCAGGATGAATTAGGTGGTTTAAAGCTCTGCCCAAATTCGCGCCAATGAAAACCCTGGTGCATCAATCTTTAAGTCAAGGAAATATCCAAAAGGCGTTTGTGCTACATGATAGGTGGCATTTTCCAGTCTTTTTTGAGTGTCGTCGAAGATTTGTTTGGTGAATTGAATAGAAGCTTTTGATTCAGACAAATGGGCAAAAGAATGTAAGATAATTTTCGAAGTGTTGTTTTTTCGAGCTGCCCATTTTAGATGATTTGTCAATTTTTTTTCACGACTCCTGATATCTTTTTCTTCATCAGCAGATTCAATCTGAATACAGGCCAAGAGGCAGTCATTAAAAACTTTAGGTTCACCCGGATCAGGTGCGTTTGATAAGTTCTTTTCAGAAGGTGTGTATGCAAAGCTTTTGGTATAAAATATCAGAACTTTCATAATTGGTAATCTGGGTTTTAAGATTTATGAATCCATTTCAAGAAGATATAAAGATAATTGTCATCAGGAATAGTACAAACCCGAGTTCGATGTAAAATTTTGAACTCAGACCGCTTTCAAATAGTGAGTTTCAAGTGCAAATTGACGAAAGAATAGTGGACTATTTTGAGTCGATTACACGAAGAAAACCGCTGTTTGTAAGTGGAGTTAATAAGCTTTGAATAAAAAACTGATCTACTGCATCAAATTTTATCGCAATAGTTTACTATTCCTCTAAAATCATTTCTTGTATATCAGCATTTTATTTCAATCTGAGTTTTAAAATTTAAATTGAACTCGGGTTACAAGGTATACCGTACACTTTCATACTTGAATGTGTTAATTATTCCACCGATATTGAATAAGGATTATAAATATTAAGATATGGCTCGAAAAATTTTAACCAATCAAGTGCAGGAATTAATGCACAATGAAGATGTTCAAATTATTGATATAAGATCAGTTGATGCCTATAATGGATGGCCACCCAATGGAAAGGAGCAAGGTGGTCACATTCCAGGAGCTCGGTCACTTCCTTTCAAATGGAGCAGGTATATGGATTGGATAGAAATTGTTCGACATAAAGGAATTGCATCGTATCAGACTCTGATTATTTATGGTTATGAATTAAAACAAATCCTTGAAATTGCCGAATTATTTGAAAAAGCTGGTTATCAGGAGGTGTTTTTTTATGAGGATTTTGTTGATGAATGGATAGAGCAAAACTTACCTCTTAACCAATTGTCGCGCTATCAAAACTTAGTACCACCTGAGTGGGTTCAATCAGTATTAAATGGTGAATTACCATCGGATCACCAGGGAGGGGATACTGTGATTGTTCATGCACATTACCGCAACCGGAAGGCTTATTTAACCGGTCATATTCCTGAAGCCATTGACATGGATACCTTAGCCTTGGAGTCGCCGGAAACATGGAATCGCCGTACACCGGAAGAACTAAAGAAGGCTCTTGAGTCACATGGAATTACATCTGATACAACTGTTGTGCTTTATGGTAAGTATATGCATCCTGATAACTCTGATCAATTTCCGGGAAGCGCAGCCGGACATTTGGGTGCCATTCGTTGTGCAGCTATAATGTTATATGCAGGTGTAAAGGATGTAAGAGTTTTAAACGGTGGTTTTCAAAGCTGGAAAGATGCTGGTTACGAAATCTCTACCAATGATGTTGCCAAACAAACTGTATTTGATTTTGGAGTACAAATTCCGCAGAAACCAGAACTCTTTGTTGATATAGAAGAAGCAAAAACAATGCTTAAAGGAGAAGACACAGAGTTGGTGTCGGTTCGCTCGTGGCCCGAGTTTATTGGTGAAGTAAGCGGTTATAACTACATAGAAAAGAAAGGAAGAATTCCCGGAGCTATATTTGGGAACTGTGGTTCAGATGCGTATCATATGGAAAACTACAGGAATGTTGACCATACGGTTCGTGAAGCACAAGAAGTGGAAGAGATCTGGAATGACGTAAATGTCACTCAGGATAAACATCTGGCGTTTTATTGTGGTACAGGTTGGCGTGGAAGCGAAGCTTTTTTTAATGCGTGGTTGATGGGGTGGCCTCGTGTTAGTGTTTATGATGGAGGATGGTTCGAATGGAGCAATGATCCATTAAATCCGTTCGAAGTTGGAGAACCGCATATTGTTGAAAATGTATAGAGAATTTCCAGAAAGTGAATGTGTAGCTTGTGATGGTAGTTATCATCTGAAAAGTTAAAGGATTGGTAATGTTATTACTGCTATTACACTCAATAGTATGTTTAAATAAATTATTCAAAAAGATGAATGTCTTTGTAAGTTAAAAGCTTATTTTTATGCAATATTAGCTTATAACCAAAGTAGTATGATAAACAAAAAAGCAATTCTTGCTGCTCTTTTAACAATTATTGTTCTAGCCTGCAATAAAGAAAAAGAACCTAGTTATCAATCTGTTGTTGTTACGCCGGTTGAAAAAGATGACATCAAACTTTATGGCGAATATGTCGGTCGTATACGTGCCTACAAATACGTAGAAGTACGTGCACGTGTAGAAGGTTATTTGCAGCAAATGATGTTTGAAGAAGGAAAAAGAGTAGAACATGGCGAAGTGCTGTTTTTAATTGATCAGGTGCAATATAAAGCAAGGTTGGATAAGGCTGAAGCTCAATTAAAAAGAGATATTGCCTCATACAATAAAGCAAAACGTGATCTTGAACGTCTGGAGCCCTTGTTAAAGCAAAATGCTGCTAGTCAACTTGATTTTGATAATGCTTTTGCGGCATTCGAAAGTGCCGAAGCCAATGTTGCCATGAGTAGAGCTGATTTGGCACAATACGAGTTAGAACTTGATTTTACCAAGGTGCAATCACCATTAAGTGGGATCATAAGTGAAAGATATGTTGATATCGGCGCTTTAGTCGGGCCAGGAAACAGTTCTTTATTAGCAACAGTTGTTCAGAGTGATACTGTGCTGGTTGATTTCAAAATGACTGCGTTGGATTATTTACGCAGCAGAAAGCGTAATGTAAGTATTGGCCAAACAGATAGTACACGATCTTGGCAACCTACCGTTAAGGTAACTTTGGCCGATAACAGTGAATACCCAATCGAAGGTATAGTAGATTTTGCTGATCCCCAGGTTGACCCTAAAACAGGAACCTTTGGAGTAAGGGCAGAACTAGCTAATCCGAATCAGATATTACTACCCGGGCAGTTTACTAAAGTTAAATTTCTATTAGATGTTATTGAAGATGCAACAGTAGTGCCACGTAAAGCCCTTATTATTGAAAAAGGAGGAAGCTTTATATATGTGATGCGTCAGGACAGCGTTGCTGAAAAAAGATTTGTTGAGACAGGACACGAATTCGATAATAGTATTGTGATTGAAAGAGGTTTAGGATCAACTGAAAAAATAATTATAGAAGGACAGCATAAACTAAATCCAGGCATAAAAGTGAAGCCGGTTGATCCTTCAAAAGAAGAAAGTGTAACGGACAAAACAGGTAACTAATGAAACCAGGATTTTTTATTGAAAGGCCGGTCTTTTCGTCCGTGATATCAATTTTAATAGTGCTTTTAGGGTTAATAGGATTAATGTTTCTCCCTATTGACCAATATCCAAAAATAACACCGCCAGTTGTTAAAATCAGTGGATCTTACCCGGGAGCAAGTGCTGTAACAGTATCTCAAGCCGTTTCTACACCCATCGAGCAGGAGCTAAATGGAACACCGGGAATGATCTACATGGAGTCAAGTAGTTCAAATTCAGGTGGTGTTAATATTAATGTCACCTTTGATGTGGGTGTTGATCCAGATCTGGCGGCAGTCGAGATCCAAAACCGGGTAAAATTAGCGGAATCACGTTTACCAGCAGAGGTCGTTCAAAATGGTCTTTCTGTTGAAAAACAATCGGCGAGCCAGTTAATGACGGTGTGTTTGGTGTCGGATGATCCGAAGTTTGATGAAATATACCTGAGTAATTTTGCCACCATCAATGTTTTGGATGTTATGCGACGGATTCCGGGGGTAGGACGTGTTTCTAACCGCGGAAGTCGATACTACGGCATGCGTATTTGGGTGATGCCAGATCGTTTAGCCAGCTTTGGTTTAACTGTTAAGGATTTGCAAGATGCATTAAGGGATCAGAACCGGGAATCTGCAGCTGGCGAATTGGGACTTCAACCAATGGAGTCTATTGATGTAACTTTACCTATTTCAACAAAGGGGCGACTTGAAACAGCAGCTGAGTTCGAACAAATTGTTGTGCGTGCTAATAGTGATGGTACCATTATTCGAATGCGTGATGTTGCTCGTGTATCACTCGAATCATCATCCTATACGCAGGAAAGTAATATTAATGGAGGTAATGCAGCAATGCTCGCCATCTATTTACTGCCTGGGGCCAATGCTGTTGAAGTCGCAGACAATGTCAGGGCTGCAATGGACGAAATCAGTCGTAATTTTCCGGAGGGACTGGATTACCTCATTCCTTTCGATATGACCGATTATATCAAAGAGTCAATCAAAGAGGTTTATGTCACTTTATTCCAAGCGTTATTGCTGGTTGTAATAGTTGTATTTCTGTCACTACAAAATTGGCGCGCTACAGTGATTCCGGTATTAGCAGTACCAATATCTCTAATCGGCACTTTTGGTTTCATGCTGGCTATGGGATTCTCACTAAATATGCTAACACTATTAGGATTAATACTGGCAATCGGTATTGTTGTGGATGATGCCATAGTGGTAGTTGAGAACGTTGAACGAATAATGGAAGAGGATAAGATAGGAGCCAGGGAAGCAACACACAAAGCTATGAAAGGCTTGTCTGGTGCTTTGATTGCAACCTCATTAGTACTTGCTGCTGTATTTGTACCTGTTAGTTTTCTTTCAGGAATAACAGGTGAGCTGTATCGCCAATTTTCCATTACAATAGTTGTTTCAGTACTTATATCCACCGTAGTGGCGCTTACATTGAGTCCTGCAATGTGTGCTATTATTTTAAAACCAGGTAGTGATAAAAAGAACTTCGTATTCCGAACGATTAATAAATGGTTAGATATTAGTAATAGCAAATATCAGGACATCCTTGGTAAAGCGGTTACTAACAAGAAGCGGATGTTAGCTTGTTTTGGAATGGCCATCATCTTTATTTTTGTTCTGGCCAGAATTATTCCGACATCATTTATTCCCGAAGAAGATCAAGGATTTTTTACTGTTGAGATTGAACTTAATGAAGGAGCTACACTTGAGCGTACAAGAAAAATTACAAATTTAGTGGTGGAGTACTTCAAGAAACAGGAGGCTGTTGAATATGTACAAAGTATTGCCGGAACAAGTCCTCGGGTTGGAACCAATCAATCAAGAGCAGAACTGACAGTAACACTAAAGCCTTGGAGTGATCGGGATGATGACCATAGTTTGCAAAATGTTATAGATAAGGCACGTGAAGATTTGTATGATATTCCTGAAGCCAGATTCTTCTTTAATAAGCCTCCAGTTATTCCGGGCTTAGGAACATCCGGTGGTTTCGAATTACAGTTACAGGCTAAATCAGGAGCCACCTGGGAGAATCTTGTTGATGCCACAGACACTTTATTGTATTATGCGGATAAAAGTAAGGTGCTAAGCAATGTATCATCAGCTTTACAATCAGATATTCCACAATTGTATTTTGATGTTAATCGAGATAGAGTAAAGCTATTAGGTATTCCTCTGTCCGATGTTTTTTCGACAATGAGAGCTTTTCTTGGTTCTGTTTATGTCAATGATTTTAACATGTTTAACCGAATCTATAAAGTATACATTCAAGCAGAGGCACCTTATAGAGCCAATAAAAACACATTGGGATTATTTTTTGTGAGAGGTGCGGATAATGCAATGGTTCCGCTTACCGCATTGGGAGATGCATCTTACACAACCGGGCCGGGTAATATTAAGCGTTTTAACATGTTTACATCAGCTATTATCAGAGGCACACCTTCTAGTGGATATAGTTCCGGGCAGGCCATGCAAGTAATGGAAGAGATTGTTGAAGATCATTTACCAGATAATATAGGATTAGATTGGAGTGGATTATCATATCAGGAAAAGCAGGCAGGTGGACAAACAGGCATGATCATGGCACTCGTATTTCTTTTCGTGTTCCTGTTTCTGGCAGCACAATATGAGAGCTGGCTGGTTCCGGTGGCAGTGTTACTTTCTTTGCCAATTGCCGCGCTTGGCGCCTTTGCTGGTATTTGGATAACAGGGCTGGAAAATGATATTTATTTCCAAATTGGTTTGGTAACTCTAATAGGCCTGGCAGCTAAAAATGCAATTCTGATCGTAGAGTTTGCTAAGGTTGAGGTAGATAAAGGAATGGATGTCGTTCAGGCAGCTTTATTGGCAGGTAAGTTAAGGTTTCGCCCAATTGTAATGACATCTTTAGCTTTTGTACTGGGTATGTTACCAATGGTACTTGCTACAGGTCCGGGATCGGCAGGTCGTCACTCTATCGGAACAGGCGTATTCTTCGGTATGTTAATAGCAATTACAGTTGGTATTGTTTTGGTTCCCTTCTTTTTTGTAATTACCTATAAGCTTAAAGATATAGTCGCAAAGCGTTTAAATAAAAGCAGACAATAATGTGTGATATAACTTTTTGTAACAAGATAAGTTTTCAACGCTTTTATAAGTGTTTTTTATTAATAATTGGATTTGTAGCTTTATTCTCCTCATGTAAAGTTGGGGAAAAATATTCCCGCCCGGAACTGGGATTGCCTGACAAATTAGAGGAAATGAGTATCGACTCATTGACCATTGATGACATCAGTTGGTGGCAATTGTATACTGATACTGTTCTTCAGCAATTAATTTCTGAGGCACTGGAAAATAATAAAGATGTTTTAATTGCCAGTGCCAGATTAAAACAATACATGGCAGCCAAACGAATTGCGAGTGCTGATTTGTTTCCGCATCTGGGTGCTGATTTACATGCCGAAAGAGAAATAGAAAATTTTGGAGGGGATAATCAGGAGGGAACAACAGAATTAAATCTAAGAGCCTCGTTAACATGGGAGATTGATTTATGGGGAAATATCCGATGGGGAAGAGAAGCCGCAATTGCAAACTATTTAGCAACTAAAGAAGGACAAAGAGCTCTTCAAATGAGTATTGTTGCTGAGGTAGCTGATGTATATTTCACGCTTGTTGCCCAGTATGATGAGCTTGATATAGTCAATCAAACTATTATAGCACGTAAAGAAGGTGTACGACTGGCTGATTTGCGTTTTACAGGAGGTTTAACCTCAGAAACATCAGTACAGCAGGCTGAAGTTGAATTGGCTAAAACAATGACATTAAGACCTGTTTTAGAACGTAATATACGATTGTCGAAAAATAAACTGGCACTTCTTTTAGGCACTTATGACAGTGATGTCAAGAATAATATTGACCTCGAAAATCAAGCAATTCCTGAACATCTGCCATCTGGTATACCTGCTCAACTTCTGGAGCGAAGGCCGGATATCAGAGAAGCCGAGCAACGATTAATAGCAGCGAATGCAACAGTTGGAGTGGCAACAACTAACCGGTTCCCAACTCTTTCCTTAACAGGTAGGTTTGGTCGCGAGAATGATGAGCTAGACGAATTGTTAAAGTCACCTTATTGGTTTATTGCAGGTGATTTATTGGCTCCAATATTTCAGGCAGGCAAGTTGAAAGCGAGGCAGAAAGAAGCAGAAGCATTACTTGAGCAGGAGATTTATGCATATCAGCGTTCTGTACTACAAGCTTTCCAGGAGGCAAATACTGCGATAATGACTTTTCGAAAAGCCCGTGAGGTATATATAGCCCAATCCAATCTGGAGTCAGCATCACGGAAGTACCAAAGGTTAGCTGAACTGCAATATCTAAATGGAGTAATTAGCTACCTTGACTTACTGGATGCACAACGAAGCTTGTTAGATGCCGAAATTCAACGTAATAATGCAAAAAGGGACGAACTACTCTCAATGGTTTATTTATATAAAGCATTAGGAGGGGGATGGAATAATTAAGACATATCTGTTATTAACCTTTAAGTTGATCAATTATAGGATTTTCAAGCTTGGATGCTTTTCATTGTGCCATCTCTTATAATGGACGGGCTTACACTTGGTTTACCTTATGAATTGTTTACTTTCTAAGCTGGAGCCATAGCTACAGCTTGAAACATAAACAAAGAAGCATTGTTCATAACAACAAGGTTTAGCTATAATGTTAAGATAGAATGTGAAATGTTTATTGAAATAAAGTCAATCATGTCTCAATAATTGATAAGCTTTTCAAATCTATCCACAAAATGAAATTGAAAAACTTATAATTTATCAAGGGTGTATGAAGAAGAGTTTATTACTTATCCTATCAATATTTGTTTTAATCTCAGTTTATGGTGCAGATCAGGACACTGTTAAGCAAAAGAAGAATGTACGGTTTAATATATTGGGAGGACCAGGTTATACACCAGATTTTGGCTTTTTAATTGGAGGAAGTGCTTTATTTACGTTTTCCACCGATGTGGCTGATACAACCTTAAAGCGTTCTGTTTTACCAATAGCTTTTGCTTACATGACCAATGGTGGAGGAAGTATGATTGTTCGTCCGCAATTATTCTTTAATAAGGATCGTTTTCGCATTTTTGGTCAAATGTTGTTTCAGAATACATTGGATAATTATTACGGTGTAGGTTATGAAACCAATTCAAATACCGAAAGAGGCGAAGATATAACTCAATTTAGGAATTTTGGTTATCAGATAAATCCGGTATTCTTATTTCGGTATAAAAATACAGACTTGTTCCTTGGGGCTTCGCTTGATATCAGGCAGCGCGATATGCAAGATCCCAGCGAAGGGGTTCAAAATGATCCCGATTATATTGCTCAGGGCGGGAATGAAAATGGATTGAATTTTACCAATATTGGTGTCGGGACTAATATAAATTTTGATACACGTGATGTTCCGGCTAATGCCTATACCGGATTATTTGTTGAGGTGTCTGCAACTTATTACTCAACTGCTTACGGAAGTTCATTGGATTACGGGGTTTATGAAATAGATTACCGCCAGTTTAAACAACTTAAAAAACTTGGGGAAAGAAGAGTTTTAGCATGGAGAGTAAATGGCCGTTTCACATCCGGTGATGTTCCTATAACTGAGTTATCAGTAGTTGGCTCACCGTTTGATCTGAGAGGCTACCATATGGGACATTACAGGGATAAAAATGCACTGATGACCATTGCAGAATACCGGCATATGTTTAATGCAGGTGATGAAACTAAATTCAGGCGTTTGTTGTCCAAGTGTGGTTTTGCAACCTGGGCAGGTGTGGGATCTGTAAGTGATGGTTTTGTGGATACAGAAAATCTGTTACCCAATTTTGGAGCCGGTATTCGTATTGAACTACAACCTCGTATGAACTTTAGGATTGATATTGGACGTGACCCGATTAACAATCAGAATTTGGTGTATTTTAATATGACAGAGGCTTTTTGAGACTCTGAAATTGTAGTTCAACGGTCAGTTAATTTAGCTTAGAGCTAAAGGGTTGCAGCTCAAAGGTAGACGATTAAGCCTGATAGCTTGAATTTCGAAGCAAAAAGCCAGAAAGTTTCAACTCAGAGGTTCGTTCATCTGGCTTAAAGCTTAAAAGTTTTAGTTAAAAGTTAGACGATTGAGCCTGATGGCTTGAAGTTCGGGGCAAAAAACCAGAAAGTTTCAACCCTGAGGTTCGTTCATTTAGCCCAAAGCCAGAAAGTTGAAGCCTAAAGGTGAGATGTGATTGAGCTTAACAGCTTAAAGTTTAACGCCAGCGTAAAATTAGAACCCTCTGATCCAGAAACTTATCCTTTAAAACCCTTCCAAATACGTAATCAGGTTAGTATCTGTACCGGTTAAATTAAGCCTTTTCCTGAGGCGTCCACGAGCTACTTCCACACCTCTTACTGTCTGGTGAGTTATTGAAGCAATCTCTTTTGAAGTCATATTTAAGCGCAGCAATGCGCAAAGCCGTTCCTCAGACGGAGTTATTTCCGGATGTCTTGTTCTGATCTGCTCGTAGAAATCGTTATGAACTTTGTTGAATCTCATTTGAAACTCTTGCCATATTTCATTATCCGACTGGGATTGCAGGTTATAGATAATCTGTTGCAAAGGTGTTCTGTTTTCATCCTTAAGCTTATCCTTAAGCGTAATCAGGTTTTTGGCGACATTATTAATTAATTCGTTTTTTTGGACCAGGTACATAACGTTGGTCGTTAATTCACGGTTTTTTGTTTCCACCTCATTTTCTAATTGAGCATTTTCAAGATCAACCTTCTTCTTTTGCATTCTAAGTATGATAGCTATTAGTATGGCTATTAACAAAACAGCCGATAAAATAGTAATGAGGAGAATAAAAAAGGACTTAATACGCGCCTTTTCCTGCTTATTGGTTTCTTCTATTTTATCAACTTCATATGAAATTTGTAATTGAGAAAGTTGATTGACCTTTTGCTCGTTAATCAGACTGTCACTAATAAGCTTATAATCTTTGTGTGCATTAAGTGCCTCCTGAAGCATGCCCTTTGTCTCATATATTTCATAAAGAAACATGTGAGCAATTTTTTGAGGTTCAAGCAATTTAACTTCTTTAGCGATCTCTAATGACTTTTTCGCTGCCCATTCAGCACTGTCCAAATCATTAATACTGGAATAGAAGTTTGAAAGAAAATAATAAGACTTAGCTAATCCTTCCATCTCATTATCCTCTTGCCTGATCTGTATAGCTTCATTCAGGTATTTTCTCGCTAAGGGGTAATTTTGATTGGAGATTTCAATTTTTCCAAGATTGTTATATATGGATCCGATAATATGTCTGAAATTTATTTCTTTGGCTACTTCCAATGCTTTTTCATAATAAAGAGTTGCCAC
>NZ_CEXQWX010000140.1:0-15572 GCF_982718395.1 Carboxylicivirga sp. | reverse complement strand
GGTGTAACCTGTGGTATATGAACAATATACATTATGAACCCTGAATGGGTTCAACTATTGATTGGCATACATCAATAATTGCGTTCGACTCCTAAATTATTAACCTTCTATATCGTAACTTTAGTCCCCAATAATATAGATGACACTTCCATGAAACGATTGTTACTGATAATATTTGCCATTGCTTCTTTGCAGTTAAATGCAGCTCATATTAAAGATTACCTTCTACCACAGCCCAAGTATATTAACCTTCATGGTGACCAGCTTGATGTAAACAAAGGTGCAATCGTTATATCCGATTATGCTCCACAATTCAGCAAACCGCTTCTTTCACTGCTTAGTGCTTTTGAGAATACAGGTATAGAAGCTCATCTTTCACCTGTTCATTTGAGTTACCAGACATCCCTTCTTATAGTTAAAGAAGATCGTAATCTTGGTGTCCAGGCCTATATTCTGTCCATCAATAAGGAGGGAATTGAAATAAAAGGAGGTAGTGAAACGGGCCTCTATTACGGATTATTAAGCTTGCAGCAGATCGCTCAGTTTGCACTTGATCAGGGCTACTGGCCTACTTTGTATATTGAAGATGTACCCGATTTTGAACGACGAGGTTTAATGCTGGATATCAGCAGGGATAAAGTACCAACTATGGCTAGCCTTTACAACATGGTGGATCAACTGGCCGCCTGGAAGATTAATGAGTTACAGCTTTACACAGAGCATACTTTTGCCTATCAAAACCATGAAACCGTTTGGAAAGATGCCAGCCCAATGACGGCTGAACAGATCAGGGAGTTGGATGCCTATTGCCGGAATCATTTTATTGACCTGGTACCTAACCAAAATTCTTTTGGTCATATGAAACGATGGCTGATTCATGAAGAATACAAGCACCTGGCAGAATTACCCAAGCCCGGCAAAACCATTTGGGGTATGATGTCGCGCACCAGCTTAAGTCCGGTTGAACCCGGTTCATTGGAGCTGATGAAAGAGTTATATGCCGAACTGTTACCGAACTTCTCCAGTTCTTATTTCAATATTGGTTGTGATGAGACGGTTGAACTGGGCGTTGGTAAATCAAAAGAGTTGTGCCGGGAGAAAGGAAAAGGTCAGGTTTACCTCGATTTTGTGATGGAGTTAAAAAAGGAAGTGGATAAATATGGTCTTACTACACAATTCTGGGGTGATATTATTTTGCATCATCCTGAACTGATACCTGAATTACCAAAAGATATGGTTGCGTTGATATGGGGTTATGAAGCTAACCATGCTTTTAATAAGGAGTGTCCAGAGTTTAAAGAAGCTGGTTTGCCCTTTTATGTTTGTCCTGGCACTTCAACCTGGAACAGTATTATTGGACGAAATCAAAATGGATTTGCCAACCTGAAAAATGCTGCTATCAATGGTAAAAAATATGGTGCCAAAGGTTTCCTCAATACTAACTGGGGTGATCAGGGTCACTGGCAACCTTTGAGTGTGTGTTATCCGGGCATTTTATACGGTGCTGCTCTTAGCTGGAATGTGGATAATAATGCTGATATAGATATTGCCCGACACTACTCCTTACAAGTGTTAAAAGATACTACCGGACAAAGTGGTCAGGCCATTGTTAACCTGGGCAATGCCTACCTGAAAATGAATGCTCCCACGGACAATAGCAATATCTTTCATCAGTTGCTAAAGCGTAACAGGCGCTCCATTAAAACTGACCGCTGGCTCAAACGCATAAAGCAAAATAACCTGGAAGCCACCATTGCTCTTATAGAGTATGAATTGAAACAATTAAACGAAGCCAATATAAACTGTTCCGATGCTGAAATTGTCAAAGCCGAAGTAACGCAAGCGGCTAAACTGGCTCTTCATGCTTGTGTCTTAGCTAAGGCCAAACTCAATACCCCGGATGGTTATTTTAAAAGTATTCCTCCGAATGAACAACAGCGCTTAAGAAGTGAGATGAAGTTGTTGATTGAGAATCACAAAAAGATTTGGGTACTTCGTAATCGTGTTGGTGGCTTAAGCGACTCAGCAGGTAAGATGGAGGCGGTGTTAAGGAGTTATAAGTAAGAATTGTAATAACTGTTCGGTTATGAAGCGTGGCTTGTGTTGCGCCTACAGCAAGCCATGTTTTACGAACTATTGTGGCAATGTTATTATTAATTTTTTCGTACAATCATATATGCCAGAGAACAATCTGAATTTATTTTTCTGATTAGATTGAATTTATCTTTATTGTGAATTGCAAAATGATATTTCTTGTTATCTAAATATAATGTCGTCCCTTTAATTAAATATTTTCCTGATTTGTTTGAATTTAATTTATACTCTTGTGTACCAAATTCAATTTTTCCATCTTTAGATTTCAGTATCTCATGAGTCAGGTTGATGTTATCATTAGCATCTGGATTGTCAGTCGTAACTATTGTTCCTCGATATTCGATATTCCATGTGCCTTCAATAATATCTATAAGTTTAATGTCTGTTGATTGACTTCTTACACTTAAAAAGGTCATTAAAAAAAGTGCAAGTATTATTTTATTTTTTCTATTCATATTCTTTGGGTTAAACTTAGTTTATTCTTCATAGCTTGTTCTTTTTCTTAATTTACTATGATGATTTAAATGAATTATTCCTTATCTACTTTTCATGTTGTTTTCAAATTCAATTAATCCATTTAATATCTCATCATCTTCCTTATAAAACACTTCGGGGCAAGGATTTTTTGGTCTAATTGCTGCTATTAAAAGTTGACCTAATCTAAAATCGGGATTGTCCTTCCAAATCCGTTCAATATTTGATAATATTTCTGGTATTCGTTCTATATCTCTCATATTTGACTTGTGTTGATTTCTATCCGCTTGTCGGCAACAACGCGTTCTGACTTTGGTTTTCAAACGGTCTGAACGCTTAGTTATTGGCGGTAGTTATTCTTTTATTCCAAATCTCTCTAACAAATTGATAAATGGTTTCACATAAGATGGATTCAGTATTTTACTGTCCTCTATTTCTGAATAATCTAGGACATTAGCATTTTTTAATTTTAAATACTTATCAGAATCATATTCTTCATCTTTCAAAGTTGAAGTAAGAATTACTTGTTTCTCTAATTTTAAGAGCTCTTCAAGCATTAAGTTTTCTTTTTTCGAAGAAAGCTCACCTTCTCTAAAGGAATCTATTATTATAGGAAATTGGTGTGACAAGAAATTACTTAAAGCTAATAATTTACAGAAATAATATTCCTGCCCCTCACTTCCAGAATAGGTTACACCAGTTTTTGTAAATAAATCCTCAAAGGATAACAAACCTTCTAGGTCAACTTTACGATATAGCTTTTCCATCTCATACAATATGCTGTCTAGTATGTATTTTTGTTGTTCTTTATTAGAAATAATTTTGGTTTCATTGTTTTTAATAAGCTTTTCAATATCATCAACTTGTTTTTGAAGCGTAGCAACTAATTCGTCAACCTCTTTAGAATCAAGTATTTCATCTTTAAACAGTATATAGTTATTCTCATCAGGAGTTGTAGAATTTAGAAGTCTATTAATGAGCCCTTGTTCTTTGATTATTTCATTATTCAATTCATCAACAATTTCACCCTTAACAGTAATATTTTCCCTGATTGATTTGAGAATATTATTTCTTACTAAACTATTGCTCACATCAAATTCGAAATCCTTATTTGCGAATATTACTTTATTACTACCACAATTAGAGCACTTAACTTTACCCTCATTTAAACTACGATTCAACGATTTAAGTTCAATTATTAAGTTCTCTAATTTTATTTTTCTATTTTCTTCTCTATTTCTTTGTTTCCTAAGTTCAGCTATGTTTTTATGTGATTCTGCCAATTGCTTAGATGTTTTTTTGAAATCCATATTATTAGCAGTAGAGCTTATAAATGAAGCTATTTCAGGATTTTTCTTAAGTATCGAAATCTTCTTTTTTTCTGTTTTAATTTTTTGGTCAATGGCTTTTTTCTGTTCTTTTAACTCTTCAATATCATATTTTTGTTCACTTGTTATTGAGACACCTAACATTGAATAAACCATACTTTTAAAGTCTTGCTTATTATTTCTCCCTTTAACAATTAAGTTCGATGTATTCCGATTATCCTGGCCTAGAAAGAATAATTCATAAAACATTGAAAGGTCAACAGGTTTTATATCTCCATCTTTTTCAATTCGTGGAAGTTTATATATATTGTTATCAAAGAAGTGTTTAAACTCACTTATACTATTAAAAACATTCAGATTTTCACTTTCAAGTAGAAGAACTGAATTACCTTTGCGGATAATTTCATATTCCTTTTCACCAAACTCAAATTTTGAATAGAAATAATAACCTTTGTAATTAAAACCACTTGGAAATATTGAATCATAACCTAATGAATGCATTAATCCTTGCATTAATAAGGTTTTACCTCGATTGTTATCATTACTAAAAATGATGTTGGTCTTATTTTCAAAACGTTCTTCTATAAACGCTTCTTCAAAATTGCCGAATGCACTGCTTTTAATTATCATCATTTCCTTCAATAATTATAGAAATTAAGTATTTAATGGTTTGTTCGTTTAAGTACGATATTTTTGGGGTATAACTCGAAAAAACAGATTTATATACAATGTCAATATCTGTCTCTCTTTCAGAATCAAAATATGAAATAATTTTTTCACATGTATTCCAAAAAACACGATTACTGTTTTTATTAAAAAAAGCTCGAGACAAATTAGAATTACAATCTTGTATTATGTCTTTTTTATCCTCGATGCTGAGTCCATCCACTATAGGAGAAAAATAGAGAGGTATTGACTTATAATCAAACACCTCAACCCCTATTATTCTACTAATTATTAAAGTTTCAATATCTTTAGAGGAAAGGTGTCTTTTAAAATCTAACACTTCTTTTATCTGAGAAATTACTACATTTTCAATGTAACTGTTTTTTTTTGCTGTTTGAATATTTCTCAAATCCTGGAAGACACTTTTATAAAAGGTCTCGTCTTTTATGTTGGCTTTTTTGAATTTAGTAACACTCTTTATATAATCGGCTTCACTTTGATTGTCTTCTACAATTAATACCTTTTCGAAAAACTCCTTTTGCTCCGCATCGTAATTTCTGGAGCTACCTTTTACCCTTATAATTTCTTGATTTAAACCGTTCTTTATTCGTTCGAGAGTTTTTTCTTCAAAATTATCGGTATTATAAACCTGTAACTTACAATCCTTCTTATATTCAGGTGTCAAAATCGGTGAGAAGAAGATAAATTCCTTGAAATTCAAGGAGGAAATATAATTATCAAATAATGTAAAGAAATACTTTCCTATTTTCTTAGGATTTAACGACTTTTCATTTTTGGATTGAATATCCCAAATCTTATCAGAGTTTTTATTTATTCCACTGACATCATTAAAACAATCAAATGCAACATACTCAATTTCTTTCTTATCCTTTCTCTTTCCAACCAAATACAACAAAGATTTAGTCTCAAAATCTGAAGCCTTCTCATTGTTAATCTCTGTATTTTTGAAAGTATATGTCATAAATTATTCTATTATGCTTACTTGAAGTTTCTTGTTTTAATTACCGCCAACATCCTTATAAACCGACATGTCCGCTTATATCTTATTGAGTCAACATTTATTGTTAGTTTATCACATTAAAAAACCCGGCTTTCGCCAGGTTCCTAATATTTACTCAGGTGAGCCATTACTTCCTGCCTGTTCGGCCTCTGTCTTAGAGCGGGTACTGCGGGCCTTTTTATCCTGATCAATCTTTTCAATAACAGTTTTGAACTGATTATAGATGGTCATGGCCTCGGGTGAGGTCTGATTCATGTAGTGGAAGTTTAAGGCCAATATCACCTTATTGGTAAAATCTCTTATCCAGGCCTTTTCTACTTGTGGACTAATCTCCTTGATATTTGTTTCGGCACTGAGGAATGAACGTCGTGTCTGTTCAAAATCAAGTTGGCTACTCTTCACCCGGTTAAAAATATCTAATGCTTTTATGGTTGTTACATCGTCCATCAGGTTATTTCTCTGCTCGATCTCAACAATAAAGCTCCTCTCCTGCTTGCTTTGCTCATCATAGCCTTCGTTCTGCATGCTCCAGCCATGTGTTCTCAATATTTCAATAATACGCTGGGCTGCAGCCACCATTTCAGCATTTGGTTCATTAATACAATGCAACAGATAGTACTTTAAGGAATCAATTGCCCGGTCGCGCAGTTCATCCCGTTCATCCAATAAATCGGTGTAAGGGTTCTTCATGTTTTTATCCAATGCCAGGTTGATATTGGGTAAGCGTTCCTGTGCACTTGCCAGGTAGGTATGTAATCCTAATACTTCCAGCTTTTCAGTTGCAATGGCTTTCAGGATATTGATCAGTTCAACGATCAAAAACACATAATTTTGGTTACGGAATTGTGAAAATGATATTTTCATAGTAGTTAGTTTTTGAAACCAATCTTTTAATATAGATCAGTTCCTGGTTAAAATTGTATTTCCTCTTTGATAAATAGGTTTAGAATCAATTATTGTGAGGAAACGATTAAATATAAACAACTTATATTAATTACAAACACATTAATTCAATTTTTCTCATGCAAACCTACGTTATTTAAACTCAAACCAAATAAGCTGATTAACTGAAAGAAAGCAGAAAATATCATTATATCTCCCATCACACAAGGGTTACAAACCAAAATTCTGTTTAACTATTAAATTAATTTTCACTCAGTTTATACATTACTATGAACATTACATTTTTGACAAGTACAAGCACAACTATATATATAATTAGTTTTTAATTTCTGTAGTCAGTAGCTCTGAAATAAGCCCTCAATAATAGTTTTAACAGAAGCTGATTTATTGAAACATACTAATAGCTTCCGTTTATTGTATTTAATGATTCCCGAAATGGTAGCCCTTTTTTGATTCCGATAGAAAAGAACTTCTGAAATAGTGCTCTATTTTGGGTTCTGATAGGAATCAATTTCTGAAATGGTATCCCACTTTCGATTCAGATAGAAATTAACTTCTGAAACAGTGCCTCATTTGCAATTCTGATAGAAAAGAACTTCTGAAATGGTGTCACATTTTCGATTCAGATATAAAAGAGCTTCTGAAATGGTGTCTCATCTTCGATTCTGATAGGAAGGAACATCTGAAATGGTGCCTCATTTCTGATTCTGATAGAAAAGAGATTCTGAAATGGTATCTCATTTTCAATTTTGATAGGAAAGAACACCTGAAATGGTATGCCATTTTCAATTCAGATAGAAAAGAGCTACTGAAACGAGGTGCTGTTTCTGATTTTAAGTGTTTTTGGTTTCTGAGGTGTGATGACTTGTTGATTGAGAATCACAAAAAGATTTGGGTACTTCATAATTGTGTTGGAGGTTTGAGTGACTCGGCTGGTAAAATGGAGTGTGCTGAGGACGTATCAATAAAGGGCTCTGATCGCTTTTAAACTGTAATTAAATTAAAATTTTAGAACCACGAATTGCACCAATTAACACAAATTGTTCCGCTACGCGGAACCAAAAATTGGTGTAATTCGTGAATTGAAAATCAGCGAAGCTAAATTCGTGGTTAAAAGATAAAAATTGGTCTATCTACATTTTTAAAACCGATTTCCCTGGATCAGAGTCCTTTTGCATTAATTGATTTGTAAAGTACTTCAGTTTGATTATTGTTTTACATCGAAACGATCCAGGTTCATAACCTTAGTCCAGGCAGCAATAAAGTCTTTAACGAATTTTTCTTTCGCATCTGCACTTCCATAAACCTCGGCCAAAGCTCTAAGCTCCGAATTGGAACCAAAAACGAGATCGGCTCTTGTTGCTGTCCATTTTATGGTTCCGCTTTTACGGTCCCGGCCATCAAAGTACTCATTACTATCTGAATTTGGCATCCAAACAACACCCATATCCAAAAGATTAACAAAGAAATCGTTTGTCAATACTTCAGGACGATCTGTAAATACTCCATGTTTTGAATGATCGAAGTTTGCATTTAAAACACGCATACCTCCGACAAGAACAGTCATTTCCGGAGCTGTTAAGTTTAGCAATTGCGCTTTATCCACCAATAAATCCTCTGTGGACATGGCGTATTTCTTTTTCAGATAATTACGAAAACCATCGGCGACCGGCTCCATTACTTTGAAAGATTCCACATCGGTTTGTTCTTGCGTCGCATCTGTCCGACCAGGA
The DNA here is from genome assembly GCF_982718395.1 of Carboxylicivirga sp. Taxonomy (NCBI): domain Bacteria; kingdom Pseudomonadati; phylum Bacteroidota; class Bacteroidia; order Marinilabiliales; family Marinilabiliaceae; genus Carboxylicivirga; species Carboxylicivirga sp. Next base: position 7,353 of record NZ_CEXQWX010000140.1, on the reverse strand, counting down.
GTAAACGGAACGGTCACTTTGAATCCGGCATCTTTAGCGGCTTTTTCAACGGCTGCATAACCTGCTAAGACAATTAAATCAGCTAGCGATACCTTTTTATCGTCTGCTTGCGATCCATTAAATTCATCCTGGATACCTTCCAAAGTTTTCAGCACCTGGTTAAGTTCTTTTGGGTTGTTTGCCTCCCAGTCTTTTTGAGGGGCAAGGCGAATACGAGCTCCGTTAGCACCTCCTCGCTTATCAGAACCACGAAATGTGGAAGCTGATGCCCATGCCGTAAAAACCAGCTGTGCAATGCTGACACCTGAACCAAGAATCTTAGTTTTTAAATGGGCAATATCCTTATTATCAATTAGGGTATGATCAACCGCCGGAACAGGGTCCTGCCATATTAACTCTTCTGTTGGTACTTCCGGCCCCAGGTAAAGTACTTTTGGCCCCATATCACGATGCGTCAGTTTAAACCATGCGCGGGCAAAGGCATCGGCAAATTCAAGCGGATACTCATAAAAACGTCTTGAGATTTTTTCATATTCAGGATCGAACCGCAATGAAAGATCGGTTGTCAACATGGTGGGACGATGCTTTTTAGCAGGATCATGTGCATCAGGCATAACTTCACCTTCATTTTTGGCAACCCATTGATAAGCTCCGGCCGGGCTTTTTGTTAGTTCCCATTCGTATTCAAACAAGTTTTTAAAGAAATAATAACTCCATTTAGAAGGTGTTTGAGTCCAGATTACTTCCAGTCCACTGGTTATGGTGTCGGCTCCCTTGCCTTTTCCAAAAGAACTTTTCCAGCCAAGACCCTGCTCCTCCATCTCTGCAGCCTCGGGTTCGGGTCCTACATGCGCTGCATCACCGGCACCATGGCATTTACCGAATGTATGTCCTCCTGCAATCAATGCAACGGTTTCTTCATCATTCATTGCCATTCGTGCAAAGGTTTCACGGATATCCTTAGCGGCTGCTTTGGGATCAGGATTGCCTGCCGGACCTTCGGGATTCACGTATATAAGCCCCATTTGAATAGCAGCAAGCGGGTTATTCAATTTTTCCAAATCTAAATCACGATTTTCATTCTCCAGCCATTCTGTTTCTGATCCCCAATAAACATCTTCTTCCGGCTCCCAGACATCGACCCGGCCACCACCAAAACCAAAGGTTTTAAATCCCATTGACTCCAGTGCTACATTCCCTGCCAGAATCATAAGATCGGCCCATGAGATGGCATTGCCATATTTCTGTTTAACGGGCCAAAGCAAACGGCGAGCTTTATCCAAATTGGCATTATCGGGCCAACTGTTTAATGGTGCAAACCGCTGTTGACCTGAACCTGCTCCACCACGGCCATCACCGATGCGATATGTTCCGGCACTGTGCCAAGCCATGCGAATAAAAAACGGGCCATAGTGTCCGTAATCGGCCGGCCACCAATCCTGCGATTCTGTCATTAAATGATGAAGATCGTTCTTTAGCCCCTTATAATCGAGTCGTTGAAATGCCTCAGCATAATCGAACGCTTCTCCCATCGGATTAGATAATAAAGAATGCTGACGCAGAATATTTAATTTTAGTTGATTAGGCCACCAATCACGATTTCTTGTTCCGCCACCACCATGAGTTTGCTTACCAATTGCTCCTGTTACCGGACATTTGCTGATGTGTTCTGAATGATTATCCATGTTTTAAAGTTTAATTTGAAAAAGCCAAATCAATTTACGAAATAATGTATTGATATGCAGGATCTTTTTATGAACCCAGAATATGCGTTAGAAATTCTATTACGCTTTGAAACTACTTCAAAACAAGACACTTTATTCATTTTCTTCAACTCTTCATAGCATTGCTATGCCTCGTTTCTGTAAATGCTTGTTTTATTGTATTTTCAATGCTCATTACGAAGTTCCAATGCATAATCTGGGTTGAAGCACATCTGTGTAATAGTTCGTTAGTAGTTAGTCAGAAGGCAGTAGTTAAAAAGATAAATATATCCCCGCATGTCGGCACCTTTAAAAATCAGGAGGGGAATGTATTGCTTCATTTTCCTCTTTCAAATCTACCCTTTATACATAAATAATGGACAGACATTTTTTGAGATAGAGGCTAAAAGCCTCAAACTTCACAACAAGGGGGATCGCCCCTTGATAAAAATGCTATGTAAATCTCAGGCTGAATTGAAAATCGACGCAGTCAAAGTCTGAAACATATAACTAAAGTATCAGGCATTCAGCCTGAATAAACATGTTGAACTTATATCTTGGAGCGTTGCCCCAAGTTTTGAATTATAAGGCCTTCAGCCTTTTTTTATTGAATTGTTTCAACTCTTGAAAAAAAAAGGCTTCTGTCGCATTACAACATGAAGCCCCTTGTTACTTTATCTGGCTGTTTCTATTGGATACCAGATCAGAATCTATTCTTTATTTTTTCACAAACCTCTTTATTCTAGACGCACCTTCTTTACCTGAAAAATTAAGCAGGTAAATACCTTTTTCCAGATCTGATATATTAAGCGTTACTTTATCGGTTTCCAGTTCTTCCCTGCGCAAAGTTCTGCCGGTTAAATCAATAATGGAAGCACTTGTATATTCATCGACCGGTAATTCAATAGATATATAATCTTTGGCGGGATTGGGATAAAGCACAATGTCAGCGGTTGTTTCTGTTATCTGCTCCTGCCCAGTGGCTATTTGATTAGTAATAACCACATAAACGCGATTACTGACGATCATTTTACTGTTCATATTATAGGCATAGGCAACAATTTCCTCAGTACCATCTGCAGTAGCTGTTACAAGGCCATCAGAGGTAATAGTGGAGCAATTATTACTGCTTGACCAATTTACAGTCACATCTGCATCTGCTGTATTAAGTGGCAATAGTTCCGGTGTTAGCTGTACGCTTCCGCCATAAGTGTTGATGTAATAAGTATCAGGATCGAAAAGGATTTCCTCTAATGGAAATGGACCGGAGCTCTGATTTGAAACCTCTATCATCTTTACACCGGCAATACCGGTATGTACTTCTGCTTTAACAAAAGTAAGTCCATTACCTACAGGTGTTATAAGTCCATTTTGGTCTACTGTCATTACATCCGGATTACCTACGCTCCATATGATACTTTGATTTGTTGCATTGGCAGGTTCAATTGCCGGAGTCATTTGTAATGTTTCTCCATCTGTATCAATTGTGTATTTAGGCGCCGTTATTTCAATAGAAGTAACAGGGATACCTTCATCCTGATTGGTGATGGTTACATTGTGAGTAGCTTCCACACCTGATCCATCCAATGCCTTACAAGTAATCGTTACATATCCCAGGGAGTTATCCTTAGCTGTTAAAACACCATCCTGATTTATGGTGGCTTTAGATGCATAATTCACCGACCATTCCACTTCAGAATTGGTAGCATCAGCAGGTTCCAGAACAGCATCAAAATCAATAGATGCAAAAGGTTCATCAATAATATCGGTATCAGGTGTTATACTAATAGAAGTTACATAATTAGTGATACTTATTTCCTTAGAACCGGAAATTCCTGAACCATCATTTGCTACGGCCGAAACAGTTACTACACCGGCACTTACCGCAGTCAATACACCTGATGTTGAGATAGTGGCAATACTGTTATCTGATACATCCCAGCTCACTGATTTATCGCTCGCATTTGCAGGCAAAACTTCAGTATTCATTTGCATGGTACTGCCAAAAGAAGTTATGCTGCTTGTGGCAGAGGTTACAGTTAACGAACTAACCGGTATCACAGGAGGTGTTCCATCCTGGTTGGAGATTGTAATGTCTATTGTAGTGGATACACCCAGCCCATAATTTGCTGTAGCTGTTACCGTAACAACTCCGTTATCTATGGCTGTGAGCAGGCCATTATCAGATATACTTGCCAAATCAGTATCATCAACACTCCAAACCACCGGCTGATCATTAGCCTCAGCAGGGAGCATGGTAACATCCAATTGTAAACTGCCATTATCTAAATCTATAGTTGTGGCCGGCGCGTCAATTGTAATGGAAGTAACTGTTCGTTCGCCAATTTCTGTAAGTATTGTGTTTAATGGGAAACCGTCATTTAAACCTTGTCGTACTTCGGCCGTTTCTGTTGTTGTATTATATTCATAAATGGTTCCCAATCCCATACCACCGCCACCGTAACGTGTAGCGCCAAAAATCTTTCCATTATAGGTGACCATTGGTGCTCCGGTAGGAAGATAAGGTCCACTATTATCCACAAACTCATGAACAAATTCCATATTATAAGTAGCAGTATCATAACGCCAGATAGCTCCTCCATTATTCGAACCTCCAATGCTCGAATGTCCATAAATATAACCATCCGGTCCAATACAGATGCCTCCTGGAGTTGTATGGCTCGTTTCTAAATGCTTTCTGACATTATAGTCACTCTCATTGATGTCATATTCAAAAAATACTCCTTTATTGTTGTTTCCTCCCCAGGTTGTTGTTCCATAAATCTTCCCATTCGTATAGGCTATATAACCACTGGGTTTACTTCCTTCTAAGCCATCGAAATGATGCTTAACAGTATAAATGCCTGTATTTATATTATACTCAAACAGTACACCATTATCATGATTTCCTCCGCTATAGGTTACTCCATACAATAAATTGTCTCCAACAGTTATCAGTACACCTTCTGCTAATACAGTTTTACCTTCGTCTACAGAATAATCATAAGCTATACTCAGCGTTTTTGTATCAGGATCATATTCGCAAATAGCTCCTAAATAAGAGCTGGTCAGCGTATAGAATTTACCATTGGGTGCCAGCGTAAGCGCACTTCCGATATACATCTCCAGGTGATGATCTATCTCAAAGGAATTATAGTCTCTGTCATAGGTGTAAATAATTCCTTTGTCATTAATCCCTCCACCTGCTGCAATACCATACAATAAACCATTGGGTCCTTCAACAACTTTGGTATGTGGATTATCTCCGTTATCCGACCCCAGAAATTCATACATGACCTGGTAATTACTCCCATCGTCATCCATTTTAAAAATAAAGCCGGCATCGTTTGCTCCACCGATATATGCGACACCCCATAACTCAGAGTATTGCGCAAATGCAGCCAGGTGAACCATGAAGATTAAGGTGAATAATGTAATCTTTTTCATGTCTATAATTTGCTTTTCAATTGTCACATGGAACTCGCCATACTAGTCATTACTCTGTGTGAGAAATCCTTTCTCATGGCTCGTTTCATATGTTTAGATTTTAGATTCAGGATATAAGTATCAAGACAAATAAACATCACCTTTCCTGCTTTAGCGAGAAAGGTTAAGAGCTATATAAATACAAAATCATACACTCTTACGGAAACATGCTGATTAAGTTAGTTTTTAATGAATCTATTTATACTCAATACTCCTGCTTTACCTGATAACCGAAGTATATATACCCGTTTCTATAGCTGATGTATTAAGCTCTTCCCTACAAAAGATTCTGCCAGTTACGTCAATAATGGAAACACTTGTATATTCACCGACAGGTAATTCAATGAATAAATAATCGTTTGCCGCGCTGGTATAAATCACAAAAAGATTTGGGTACTTTGTAACTGCTAGTGAGGCTTGAGATATTCTACTGAAAAAGTACAGGCTGAATTACTGAATTATCAGTATCCGTTGGATGCATTGCTATAGCTCAACAAACATTTAACAATTGCTTAATACAAAAGCCACCCTGAGATTAACCTCAGAGTGGCTTTGCTATAACTTGGATGGATTATCCTCTAGTACTGATCCTACTCTTTAATAACTTTAACTACCTTCTTCACTTCCTTTGATGATATTTCAATAAAGTAAATACCTCTAGGTTCTTCTATATCAAATACTACTTTGTCCACAGATTTGTAAGTGTGTCTGGTTATCAATTCCCCGGTTAAGCTTCTTAGTGACACATCTACCCGTTCGCATAGTGTCCCTAATTCTATGTACAGCGTATTTTTAGTTGGATTAGGGTATATTTTTACACTAGCTGTCGGCTGTTCGATTTGGGTTGATATGCCAATCTCTATATTGTCTGATGTTGCGCTGCAGTTATTTCCGTCTGTTACGGTTACACTGTGAACCCCCGGGGCAAGGTTTGTTACAGATGCCGTGGTTTCCAAATTACTCCATTCATAGCTATACGGAGGGGTGCCTCCGTTGACGCTTGAACTGGCTTCTCCGTCTTCGGCGCTTGCACCACTGGCATGACTGTCTACCATAGCTGTTACTGACAAAGCTGTTGGTTCTGTAACTTCTCCCAAATCAGCTGCTATACAGCCGTTGGCATCAATCACAGCTACTGTGTATTCTCCGGCTATTAGACCCGTTAAGTTAGCTGTAATGGGTCCTGTACTCCATTGGTAAGAATAAGGTGTTGTTCCTCCACTTCCTGAAGCAGTTATTTCACCATCAGATAAGCCGTTACAACTTACATTGGCATCCACTACAACTGAAGCTACTAAGGCTGTTGGCTGAGTAACAGTGCCTGAATTAATTGAAGTACAGTTATTGGCATCAGTTACGGTGACCTCATAGGTACCGGCGGTAAGGCTGTTGATCTGCGCGGTTTCTGCACTATTGTCCCAGCTGAAGCTGTATGGTGTGGCACCACCTGTAGCGGAAGCGGTCATGCCGCCATCTGATAATCCGTTACAACTGACGTTGGCGTCTATTACGACTGAAGCAACAAGGGCAGCAGGTTGTGTGACAGTACCTGAATTAGTTGACGTACAGTTATTGGCGTCAGTTACGGTGACCTCATAGGTACCGGCAGCAAGGCTGCTGATCTGGGCGGTTTCTGCATTGTTGTCCCAGCTGTAGCTGTATGGTGTGGCACCACCTGTAACGGAAGCAGTCATACCACCATCACTTAAGCCGTTACAACTGACGTTGTTGTCTATTATCACAGAAACAACAAGGGCAGCAGGTTGTGTGACAGTGCCGGAATTAGTTGACGTACAGTTATTGGCGTCAGTTACGGTGACTTCGTAGGTACCGGCGATAAGATTGCTGATCTGCGCGGTCACGGCACTGTTATCCCAGCTGTAGCTATATGGCGTGGTACCGCCGGTGGCGGAAGCGGTCATCCCGCCGTCACTTAAGCCGTTACAGCTGACGTTAGAGTCTATTGCAACTGAAGCCATTAAAGTTGTCGGCTCAGTAATAGTTATAGAAGCTTGTTCTGACCCTCCGTTATCATCGGTAACTGTAACCGTATAGCTTCCTGCAGCCAGGTTAGTTATTGTATTAGTTAAGGATGTGGTATTGGTGGTTGTTGAACCGTTACTCCATGAATAATTATAGTTGGCCGTTCCTCCGGTTACCGTTG
>NZ_CEXQWX010000139.1:0-15642 GCF_982718395.1 Carboxylicivirga sp. | reverse complement strand
TAGCTCCAATGAAAAAGTGGCTTAAAATCTTGTTTTTTATTAGAGTATATTTGTGATGCTGTTAAAAACGGTGATATTGTCTCAACCGAAATGTTCACTGTAAAATCGTCCATCAGCGGTTCCTTTGATGACTTTAACAGCTCCTTTGATAAAAAGAAACATGGCATTAAAATAAATATCACAAGTGGCAAACGCCTTAATGAGGTCACCAGCCAGATGACAACCAGTCGTAAAGAAGCCTATCCAATAATGCCTGTCATTAAAAGCTTTCTTGATATACAAAAGAACATCTTAACAGGTCCCTTATCAGTTAATAGTTTGCTAATAGTAGAAGGCAGGAGACTCAAATTTAATCAAGATGATAAACAACAAGGTGTGTATCTGCAAAGTGAAAGTTCATCTGAATTAATTAAAGCAGGCACCATCGTTGAAAACACCAATGCTCGACTAATACTTCTTATCCCGGAAGTACTGCCGGGTAAATACAGACTGCTGGTTAAGGCAGTATTTCGTAATAGCAAGATGATGCGTACAACCATTAGCAAAGAAACGATTCAGATAATGTAAAATGCTCTTTCGTTACTCATACTGCAATATAGCCTTGCATTATGCTGTCAACTTTAATAGGTATAGTATACATTACTTCACTATCCAATAATACGTCGCTAATTGGCGATAATAATTGTCGTTAACTAACGGTAATACTAGTCGTTAATTGATGTTGATCCTATCGCCAGTTAACGACAATAGAAGTGAAGCATAAGGAAGTAGTGGCAAGCATTCATTAATAAGTGTACAAGGGTAGATAAGGAACTAATATACCAGTTATAAAGGCTTTACTTTCTTTCCTGGGCTTCGCGGTACTCGGTTGGTGTTAGTCCTGTGTGGTTTTTAAAGATTCGGTTGTAACTGGTTTTAGATGCAAAACCACAATCCATAGCTAATGAGAAAATGGTATACTTGTCATTATTAGCGTCATCCAGCTTGTTTTTCAGTGCTTCAACACGGTAATCATTCATGTAATCACAGTAGTATTTCTGTGTTTTTTTCTGAATGATAACAGATATCTCACTTTGTTGTATATCTACACTTTCGGATAAAGCTCTGACAGTGTACTGCCCAAGCAGGTATGGCTTCTCAGCTTTGATAAAGCGTTCGATCAGGTAAAACTTCTCTTCTAAATTGTCTATTTCAATATCGTCTTCGTGCTCAGGCTTCTTAAGTCTTGGCTGATGCGTTGGCTTTGCAGCACTTGTTTTGTCGGCATCCAAAACCAGACTTTCACCTGCAACAGGGGCTACAAACAGGTAAGCGTAGCTATTGCCCATATACAAGAATATCATGATTGAAAAGGATACCATCAGGTTAACCACGGTTAAATCATTACCTAAAAAGTCAAAGTTGAGTCGATAAAGCACTTTATATACCGCTGACAGGCTGAATAATACAAAAGCTCCAATGGTGATATTACTAATCCATGTCGTTCGTAACTGGCTAATCCCTTTCAGTTTGTTGTCTGTCAATTTCATCGATTGAACTTCATACCATCCGCCAAAGATATAGGCACCCAGAATAAAGAACTTTAAAAAGTTCAGTAAGTCAACATAGCGATTGCCTTCATGTATACAACCCGTTCCGTAACAATCCATAACACCAAGTACGGTATTAAAATAAAGTTTTAAACCTAGTAGTACTGCAAACGGAATTACATTAAGAAAGTGTATGTGTTTAATTATGAAATCTTTATTGATAAAACTACGTGCATAAAAGTAGAAAAAGGCACCATGTAATACATGTGTATCACAAATGACAGAAAATAGTAAAAGGTATCGGGAGAAAAGGCCAATAGAATGAAGAAAGAATCCCAAAACTGTTATCGCTAATAGGAAAATCCAGCCCGTAAAAATCTTTTCGGATAATGTTTTATGCTTTTTAGTTATCAGAGAAAAAGAAAAGAATACAATAAGAGCCAAACAGACAATGTAGATATATGACATATGACTTCCCCCTTAGGTTGCAAATTTAATTATCTGCAAAAAAGAATTGTCATAAATGTTAAGAAAAATGAACTGATCCTTGATGATTTAACATTTCGTTAATAAGTCTCCGATTATTTTAATTACTTTAGATCGTTGTTGACTTAACAATTAACTTATGAACAGGAAAGTAATTTTAGTCATCGCGATATTGGTGATGGGTGTGATGGCAGGAAATTGGATATATGGAAATATTCTTGCCAAAAAAATCGAAGAGCGTTTAGAGGAACGTGTAAAGTTACTCTCTGACGATCTGCAACTTCAGATTGATAAAGTGAAGGTGAATCCTTTATTATCCAAATTACAGTTCAAAGGTTTATCTATAACATCACTTGATGGTAATGAGCTGGCCTTTGCAAAGGAGCTGATGTTGGATATGCCTTATAAAGAGGCCATGCGCCTGCTAAAAAGTAAGGAATTTGAAGAACTGAAGTCGCTTAAGTTAAAGTGTAAAGATCTATCGGTTTATATTGAAAGTGCCGAAGATAAGCTTTTGGCCAAAGAATTAATTATCGATTTTGATGGACACCTGACCAAAGAAGATATCGAACAACTTGATACAGCTTTCCCGGATATTGACCAGCAGTTGCGAATTAACGCGACAGAATTAAGTCTGGCTCAAACTCCGTGGATGAATGCTCTTGGATTCACTCCCGAGCAAATTAAGCAATTTAACAAAGTGGATGAACTAAGTATGGATGTATCTTTTAAATCAAACAAGCAAAAGTTTGAGATAAAGGATTTTCATATTTATTCACCCTTGTTGAGCGTGAAGTCGAATGGAAATCTAAGCTATTCCGGAGAAGGTCTTGATAACATGGTAACCTTAAGAACTCAATCATCATTCGACATTCAATTAAATAAAACAGGAATCACATGGGGTGATGCCGAATCGAGTGGTAAATATACACTGGGTAAGCTTCATATGAAGGCTGACGGTGTAGTCAACTATGTTGATGATAAGCCAGTTATTGAATCGCAAACAACGGCTTTTTTGCTTGAAGATCTACTATTAGAATATTCTGGAAAGAAAAAGGCTCAACTAGAGGCAAAAACTGCATTACTGGGATTGAAAATGGATAAGGTTAAGCTTGATAGGTTAGCAATAAACTCAAGTTTGAATGATCAGAAACTGATCATTGATAACTCAGAGATACAATCATCATTATTGGATGCCACCTTAAATGCCAGGGTTGATATTAATGCAATAGCTCCTGCAATTTCGCAAATCAAACATGGTAAATTGGTGGTGAGTAATTTACAGCCCGGTTTGCAAAATGCTTTATCAACATTTGAATTAATGACCGGGCAATCATTGCCACGTGATGGGGAAAGCATTGTGTTAGATATGAGTGGTCCCGTAACACGACCAAATATTAAGGGCTTTCGGTACTAATTAAAGATGTATAATACGAGTAAAACAGCCTTAGTGCTTGAAGGTGGTGGCTTTCGAGGAATGTTTACATCAGGAGTATTAGATGCATTTCTGAAAAATAATCTTCATTTTCCATATGTAATAGGGGTTTCTGCTGGTGCTGCCTATGGAATTTCCTATGTGTCACAACAGTTTGAACGTAATAAAGTAGTTAATCTCAAATATACCTCTGATCCGCGCTATATGAGTTGGCGCAATTTTTTCAGAAAGGGTAATTTGTTTGATTGGGACTTTGTATATGGTGAAATTCCCAATAAACTGGTACCATTTGATTTTGAAAAGTTATTCAGTTCGTCAACAGATTTTGTTATTGGTGTAACTAACGTATACACTGGATGTGCAGAATACTTTTCTACCAACTCAATGGGCAAATCAGAACTTCTGGCAGCAATTACAGCATCGTCTAGTCTGCCTTTTGTATCTAAAATGGCACATTTTAATAATGGTAAATATATGGATGGCGGTTTAGCAGATTCTATTCCTGTTATAAAAGCTCTCGAGAGTGGAAATGAAAGAGCAGTGGTTGTACTTACTCGCAATCAAGGTTACTATAAGGAGGCGCCTAAGTTTCAGTGGTTGATAAAGACAGCTTATGGAAAATATCCGAAGTTGGTAAATGCTGTTTTATCAAGAGCTGAGCGGTATAATGAAACAATGAGGCAGCTTGAAGATCTTGAAAAGGAAGGACGTGTATTTATAATTCGTCCGCAAAAGCTGTTAACTGTTTCCCGTATTGAGAATGATTCGCAAAAGCTGGATGTTCTTTATCAACAAGGATTTGATGAAACCTTCGAACAATTTAACTTATTAAAAACCTGGCTTGGGGAATAATGGCTTTTCGTAGTTAAACTTCCTATCTTTCTGATTCAATCATTAAAACGTAAAGTGATGGCTAAGAAAGTAACAGGTATAGGCGGGATCTTCTTTAAATGTAAAAGTCCTTCCGAGATGCGGGCATGGTACAACGAAAACCTTGGATTAACGACCAACGATTACGGGTCTTTATTTGAATTCAGGGAAGCTGATAAACCAGAGAAAAAAGCATATTTACAGTGGAGCCCGATGGAACAAGAAACAAAGTACTTTGAACCATCAGAGAAACAGTTTATGGTCAATTTCAGAGTGGAAAACATTGAAGCTCTTGTTGATGAACTAAAGCAGGCAGGTGTTACCGTATGCGATGAAATTGAATCATATGAATACGGTAAGTTTGTTCATATTCTTGATCCTGAAAATAATAAGATTGAACTGTGGGAGCCAGTGGATTCAGTTTTTACCCAGATGTATGATGGAGAAACGACTAAATAGGTTTATTAGTTTAGAGTTTAAGGGGTTAGAGTTGATGAGTTTATTAGAGTTGAATTGTATAGAGCTTAGAGCTTTGAAAGAAACCTGATTGTTGTCGCAACAAATTACCAAATCAACGTACGGATAGACTTTCAACTTCTCAACTCTTCAACTTGTCAAATCAACAGTTCGACAAATTAACGATTCAACAATAAAATTACATCGGCTCATTACCAACGGTACCGCGTGTTAATTCAATGATGGTAATTTCGGGTGGCATACCAATCCGGGCTGGCATTCCAAGGTAACCCAATCCACGATTAACGTACAGATACTGATTTCCTTCATTATACAATCCGGCCCATCGACGGAATTTATATTTGGCAGGACTCCATTGGAAATTCTTAAACTCAATACCAAATTGCATACCGTGTGTATGACCAGCCAAAGTTAAGTCGTGATCAAATTGTTTGGTGACCTCTGCATCCCAATGGTCAGGATCATGTGTTAGCAGGAGTTTGAAAGGTATTTCTTCGGTACCCTTAGTTGCCTTTTTTAAATCTCCATATTGCGGAAATGGTGCATGTCCCCAATTTTCAACACCTGTAAGAGCCAGTTTATCACCATTCGATTCAAGTATCTGCGATTGGTTATTCAGCAAGTTAAAACCCAGACGCCTATGAGCCAATTTAATATTATTCAAATTCGCTTTTTTCTCTGCTTTAGAGTTCCACTTAGAGTAATCGCCATAATCGTGATTACCGAGTATAGAGAACTTCCCGATACGGGCTTTTAACTTTGAAAATACTTTTTCCCATCCAATGGTTTCTTCGTAGAAGTTATTGACTAAATCACCAGTGAAGCAGATTAAATCTGGATATTCATCATTGATAAGAGAAACTGCTTCCTCCATCTCTTCATAGTTGGAATTGAGACTTCCGAGGTGTAAATCTGATATTTGCACAATTTTCAAACCATCAAAGGCTTCCGGCAGGTTGGGGAACGAGAGTTTTGTGTAGCGCTTGTTAAAATTAAAGCGCCCCTTCATTACGCCAAAAAGTAACGATACAAAGGGTAAAGATGCCATGACAATGCCAACCTGACTCAGGAATTTCTTTCTTGAGATAGTCGGATAACGGCCTTCGTTCATCTTTTTGATCTTACCATTGCTCGCAAACTTGTTTTTTACTTTAATGATCCGATGGGTAATTGTATAACCCAGATAGTAAAAGAGTTTCGGCATGTAGATCAATAGATACGAGGTAAGGAACCATTGGAAAAACACATAGATATAGGCACTTTCCGTTGATTTAATACCTGCAAAAATGCTCGAAAAACCAATAATAAAAAACGTAGGAATGCTATAGAACCAAAACGTGCCCAATGGAAAAGCAAAGTGTCCAATGCTCTTCTTGTTGTTATGAATTAAGCGGTGTAATAAAAAATCGATTAGTATCGTAAAAATGATAAACCCCACAAATGCTCCCAAACTGTACTTCATCCGCAATCTTTTCGTTACTAATAAGTCGCTCTTCTGGTCCTTGGTGAATTATTACGCAAGAATAACTTAAAGGTTTTAATCCACAATGGATTGTATACATCTTTTAAGATTTTTTAAAAGATGTATGAGTCTTTAATTAACAGGCTGTTGTTGATAGTCTTGTTTATTTTCCAACAATAATTCCGGATATTCCTGTTGATAACAGAAACTCATGGTAATGCTCTTTTGTGTCAGGTAGATAAGCATAACGGTAACCGGCGCTGATTGGAAATACAAATCTGAATGGATGAAATTCACCCATAACTTCAGCTCCCAATGATTTTACATTGAATCGTTGATTGGTCCATATTCCGGTTTCTGAATGTTGAAGTTTTTGAGTAATATGAGAATAATCGAAAAATAAATTGCTGGTAATACGCTTAAGATACAATACACCAGGAATATTAAGATCCGGGTTCATAAGCGGCATCATATAATCAGCTTTAAAAGTGTACAACTCATCATTATAAATTGTATTGATACCGCGAGGAAATCGCACATAATCGCTGTACATCCTGAAACTGTTGTATTCTCCTCCATTACTGTAGAGGTCACCTTTTTCTTTGGTTTGCCAGTCATTATCAACTCGGAGCGCATGATGGCGACCAATGCCGGGAAAATAGAGTCGTGTATGTACTCCAAAGATACTTCCATAGTCCCATCCGTTAAAAGGTGTGTGGCGATAACTCATATCAATAACCTGTCCAAAACGGCTGGAAACATCTCGTAATGATGCACGGTGCAGGTTATAGGCAAACAGGTTATAATCCACCGATTGAATATCAATGCCATCAACAGTGATGGTGCTTTTCTCCCCTTCAACAATTTGATCGTCAATAACGCTGATAATGGTTTTCTCATACTGGTAGTCCTCCGAATGTTGGTAGCTGAGACCTACAGACGGTTGTATGCGCCTTGAATATTTGCCTCTCGTTAGATTTAAAGGAAGTTTTATATCAAATTCCACACTAAGGTGTTGAGGTTTAGCATTCATGTATATATGAAAGGTGTCCGTTTCACCAATAAAATAACCATCAAGTTTATGCTTTTCGTTACCGGTTTTAACTTCCAGATCAAACACAGGCCACCATGCCCGATAAGAGAGGTTGAAGTTAAATTTCTCTCGAGAGTACTGCTGATCAGCGTTAAAACCAACTGAAGTGAAGGTTGTTCCCAAGAGGTTTTGTGACATAAAACTGACTCCAGTATTGATATTAGCATCATTTACATCGACATAAGCAGGAGCCCAGCTATGAAAGTTAAATAAATTCCATTTGGAGTACTTCTTTGACACATATTGTTTATCAGGTAGATTAGTTAATTGTGGTAAACCTTTTTCCTCTTCCTGTAAACGTTTGATGTAGGATTCATTTGGTAATTCTGTAAAGTTGTATGGAGTTGGGTGCAAATTATCCAAACCAACCGATGTTACCAAATAACCATCTGAAGTATAATCCTGATAATAAACATCCCCATTATCGGATATAGTGGCGTAGGCAGCGCCAAATTTTGATTCGCTCAATTTTTCAATGTTGCCACCATTAGCCGGAATACGATAAATGTTCTCAACTCCACTATAGGAACCTGTATAGTATATATGATCCTTATGAAACTTGGGAAAACGTATCTCGGTAAAGCTTGGTTTACTTATATCCCGCCAATCTTCTGTTTTAGGATTCAACAAAGAGATCTTCTTTCCCTCGGGTGTCAGCAATATCATCACTAGCGTATTACCTTCATTATTCCACGAAGGAGTGAATGGGTAATGGTTGTCAGGAATAGTTATTTCCTTAATCAATTCACCACTTTTTGCATTAAGCAGATGGATGCTATGCACGTTGGTATATGAAGTGTGTGTCACTGCAATTGTTTTTCCATCGGGTGATAGGGAAGGAGCTTTATAACGGCTATTGGATGTCAGCTTTTTTTGCCTGCCTGATTTAATGTCGTATGTTCTGATAACCGAAAACATTTGGTTTTCCCATCTGGGGTGTTGTTCTAATTCGGTCCAGACTAAAATCTGGTTGCTATATGAGAATGGTTCACGATTTCGGATACCACATGTTAGTAGCTTTTTTTCTTCACCAGTTGCTATATTGATCAATGCAAAATGATTGACTTCGCCGGGGCCATTAACTTCAACGATAATTGATGTATTATCTGCAGGAGTGGGATACAGGTAGTTCTTGTATTTAATATCTCGTTTAACAATGTAATTAACAGGAGTTAATGAGACCGAATCCAATTGTTTCTGCCATCTGTTTTGCCAATCACCAAATACTTCGTTATAGAGTGGAACCTTGTTTTTACCTGTTGTTTCTTTAATACCACGGTTGAAAGGCGTAATCGACCAGGGTTTTTGAGCGGCTTCATCAAGTGCTCTGTTCCAAACATCAGCACCATAATCATATCGGGCTCCGGCAGTCAATAAATAGCCCATATGGTAATGGTTGGGTACGTAATCTTTATAAGAGCCAAAATATGCTTTGTCATAATTGTAAATTTCTTTCTCCAGCACCTGCGCTCTGATTTCCTGCTCAAATGCCGGTCGTCTGCCACGACCGGACGGTGAAAGGGTTGTTTCGGTTAACGTGGCATCACCTTCCAAAAACCAGAGTGGGGCATAAAGGCCAAGAACAGCACCTATGGCCTGTTGGCCAAAGGGGTAAGTAAGAACTTTTGTAAATCCCTGGTTGAGTTTATCTATTTGCACCACATGCCTGAATTCGTGAATGGCTAATTGCTGCAGCCAATCCTGGGCGAACATATCCTGATGAGGTGTCGGATAAATTTCCATACGTTTGGGCGCCCACGAAACAAAACCATTGGAATAAGCTGAACGCGAGTGTATCAGTACATCAATAGGTTTTGGTGTATGATCTAAAGAATAACCACCATATTGATAGAGTGAATCCAACATAGCGATGAAACGTTTAGCTTCTCCTTCAAACTCTTCAGGATAAACCACCTTAAACATATCAGAATTGATCTGCCGCCATTTTATATTAGCCGGATCAGCACCAGAGCTATAATATTGAGCATTAAGGATTAATGATGTCAGAAGAAATATAATTGAAATAAAGGTGTGTCGCATGTTATAATCTTTGCAGATAAAAGTAAAAAGAAATAATTAATGCTTAAGAATCGCAGGTTTTCTTTTTCCCGCTAATTACGCAGATTGCGGTAGATTTTAACACTCGTCGTCCGACTAACGGGAATAAATCAATTTAGTCGGGCGACGAGTGTTGCAATGAGATTGACCAGATATATCCGGTGAAATTGGCATCTCGCTTATACTCATCGGATAAGTAACGAAACTATATCTGAGTTCTTCAAGGTAATCATCCAGCAAAAAAATGGTGAATTTACACCTTCAATCAGGTTATCCAGATATATAAAGAGCGCTTTGAAGATGTCAGATACGTTTTTTTGTTTCAACATGGTCATATTGAAACCTTCAAAGATGTTGTTCAGATTTAGAAAGGATACATTGAACTTGTCAGGTATGGTTTCTTGTTTCAAAAAATGCACATTGACGTCGTCAATTGGTTAATTCAGATTCAAAATGGATACTTTGAGTATGTCAGGTATGTTTTTCTGATATTTAAGGAGCGCATTGCTGCCATCAATCGGGCAATCAGATTAAAAAAAATCGTTTAATTAACTGTTTCATCACTATCCAGGTTTAATTAAAGAAGGATTTATCTATTTAGAATGAAGATAAATTGCTTTAATTGTTTTAATTGGCCTTTACAACCTTGTTTCGTTATCGTAATTTGTTTGATACCTAAACTAAAAGGAGGTTTACCATGTCACAAGTCAATTTCACATTTACCGTTATGTTAGACGAAAATGAATTCATCAAGGTTGATGATCATTTGTACACCACGCGCTGCTCCCTTCAGCGTGAAGAGCCTAAAATTCATATGATTGAAAATTGTTGTCTTGATGTATTAAAACAGTTTGAAGGTAAGTTAACGCAACCAATGGTTGAGGAGTGGTTATTACTCTCAAAAGCCCTTGATCAGTCATGTAGTTTCGAAAGTAAATGGGACGATAAAAAGATTTTGCAGGAGCTTATTACCGGGGCTGAACATCCGGTATCATGGTATGCTAAGAATTGTCGTCTTAGCTGAAATTAATTCTTCAGAAATGTTGCAGCTGCGATAATTGAGTTATTGCAGCTTTTTTATGTAACAGGACGATTGCATTTAACGATTATAACCACCTCCCCACTTCGTGGTACTCCTCCTTTATAATGAGGAGACTACTACAAAAACTTCCCCTCCTGAGTTTTAGGAGGGGTGCCGATAGGCGGGGTGGTATATTTTATTTTTAAATGCAATTGCCATGTATGTATAACCCAAATAACAGATTTACTTCGAAAAAGTATTATTTTCGTGAGTCCATTAAATGGATTAACGACATTAAATTAAAGAGGAGATGATTGATTTTACACAAACGACAATTCAAAACATTGTAGTTCATCATATTGGTTGCAGGGCTGAGGGCGAAGAAATTCGATTCTCAAAGGCTGAGCTTCAGTTACACGATGATGAGATGGTGATTGAGGTGCTAAAACAATACTTCTTTAAGCCATTTAAAACGGAAGCCTATTTTAACTTTCACCATGAAGATGGCATTGGGCAAAACCTGATGTATGGTATGGTTAGTCAAATATTTGATAATTCTGTATCCTTTTACGACAATTCAATAGCTATTGCCAATCACCTGTATGAACAGTCCAATCACCCGAAAATTAAGGGCGGAGAGTTTTACATGGTGTTGTTTAATAATTGTGTGGTGGATGGTGAAATTGTCGATGCTTTAGGTATTTTCAAGTCAGAGAATAAAGATACTTTCCTGAAGGTCATGCTTAGGGATAACAACTTTGAACTTGGAGCTCAGGAAGGGATTAATATTAAAAAGCTGGATAAAGGCTGCCTGATATTTAATACAGAAAAAGATCTGGGGTATAAGATCTGTTCGGTTGATAATATCAACAAGGGAAATGAAGCTCATTTTTGGAAAGATGATTTTCTTGGTTTAAAACCGCGCGAGGATAATTACTATTTTACCAATAATTACCTTCAGATGTGTAAAGGATTTGTTGGTGAGGTGTTTAACGAAGAAAATGATGTAGAGCGACCAGATCAGGTTGACATGCTGAATCGTTCAATGGATTATTTTAGTAAGCACGGAGCATTTGACGAGAAGGAGTTTGAAAAAGAAGTCATTCGTCAGCCTGAGGTAGTGGATGCTTTCCAGGATTATAAACGCTTTTTTGAGGAAGAGAAAGCAATGCCACTACAGGATAGCTTTGATATTTCGAAGGATGCAGTTAAGTCGGAAAAGAAGCACTTTAAGTCAGTGCTGAAATTGGATAAAAACTTTCATGTGTATGTGCATGGTAAACGGCAGTATTTAGAGAAGGGGTTTGATAGCCAGAGAGGACTTAAGTTTTATAAGCTGTATTTTGAATACGAGGAGTAATTAGGAATATTATCAGATAATTAGATGTAAAAAAATGGCAGATGTAATTTTACACCTGCCATTTTTGTTTTTGATAACTTATTTTTATTTCCTGATCAAAGCACCTAGTTCTCTTTCGTAGTTGCTCATCATCTTCTTCATGATCTTATCAATCTGCTTGTCGTTAAGCGTTTTAGTTTCATCCTGAAGGATAAAACTTACAGCATACGACTTTTTATTATCACCCAGTTTTTTGTCTTCAAACACATCAAACAATGAAACACGCTTTAATAGTTTCTTCTCAGTTTTCTGGGCAATCTGTTTAACCCGTTCAAATTTAACATCTTTATCCAGTACAAGAGCTAAGTCTCGTTTCACTTCAGGGAACTTCGATATTTCACTGTAAGTAACCGTTTTTTTGCTGCTTTTCTTCAGGATCACATCCCATTTTATTTCTGCGAAATAAACCGGTGTATCAATGTCGAAAGTCTTTAATAGTTTAGAATTAACTAATCCAAAATCAATAACTGACTTGTCTCCTTGCGAAAGGCTGAGCCCTTCGGCCAATAGATCTGACTGTGTTTCTTCCTCCTTGAAATCGTTAAACGATAAACCAAGGCGAAGCAGAATATTTTCGATATTATTCTTTAGATCGAAGAAGCTTAGTTTCTGTTCCGCAGTATTCCAGTTAACGGTTGACTTATTACCAACCAAGAATATAGTCAATCGCTGTTCTTCGGTGTAGTTATCTAAATCGCTTTTGTCACCACCAGCTTTAAAGTGATAACTGTTACCAAATTCGAACAATTTAAGATCGTTGTTACGACGATTCACATTGTGGCTGATCGACTCTAATCCACCAAAAAGCAATGTCTGACGCATACCGTTCAAATCATTACTTAAAGGGTTGGCCAATTCCACTACATCATGACGGGGATAGCTTTCCAGAGTTTCGTAATAAGCAGCTTTGGTCAGAGAGTTACACATGATCTCACTGAAACCTTGAGAAGTCAACTGGTTGGCAACAATATTCTTTGATTTATGATCGTCAGGCTTCTGTGAATAAACAATGGTGCTGTTCACTGAAGCTGGCATCTCAATATTGTTATATCCGTAAATACGCAAGATTTCTTCAATGATATCTGCTTCACGCTGCACATCTACACGGTATGGAGGCACAGAAAGCTTTAAGCCTTCCTCTGTTTCATTCGTGATTTCAATATCCAATGCAGTCAGGATATTTTTGATGGTGTCTTTCGATAAATCTTTACCAATCAGACGAGTTATATTGCGATAGGTCACATCCACTTCAAAGTTCAGAATTGGCTTAGGATAAATGTCAACAACCTCACTTGAAATGCTTCCACCAGCTACTTCTTTAATTAGCAGAGCAGCGCGCTTAAGCGCATAAACCGTCATGTTAGGATCAACACCACGCTCAAAACGGAAGCTGGCATCGGTACTAAGTGTATGACGCTTGGCTGTTTTGCGAACCCATACTGGATTAAAATAAGCACTCTCTAAAAATATCTTGGTGGTTTTTTCACTTACACCGCTTTTGATACCGCCAAACACACCTGCTATACACATGCCTGTTTCAGCGTTACAAATCATCAAATCTTTGTCTGATAATTCTCTTTCTTCTTCATCTAAAGTTTGGAATAAGCTACCGTCAGGCATGGTTTTAACAATCACTTCGTCGCCTGTAATTTCGTCCCCGTCAAAAGCATGCAATGGCTGACCTAATTCGTGTAACACAAAGTTGGTCACATCTACCACATTGTTAATTGGATTCAGACCAATGGCTTTCAAATGGTTTTGTAACCATTCTGGTGATTCTTTAATGGTCACATCGCTAATGGTTACACCACAGTATCGAGGACAAGCCTCAGTATTTTCAACACTAACCTTTACCGGATAGTTGGTGTTTTCAACTTTAAAATCTTCTACCGATGGCAATGATAATGCAACATTATCCTGATGTTGTTTCAGGTAAGCAGCTAAATCGCGTGCCACACCATAGTGAGACGAACCATCCACACGGTTTGGTGTCAAATCAATCTCGATAGCCAAATCACTTTCTACCTTGAAGTAATCTTTGGCCAAAGTACCAACCTTTACATCGGCAGGTAATACCATTATACCATCGTGGCTTGTGCCCAAACCGATTTCATCTTCGGCACAAATCATACCCATGGATTGCTCACCCCTGATCTTAGACTTTTTAATGGTAAAGCTTTCGTCACCACTGTATAAAACGGTTCCTACAGTAGCAACTACCACCTTTTGACCAGCCGTCACATTAGGCGCTCCACAAACAATTGGTAAAGCTTCCTCGTTACCAACATTGACAGTAGTCACACTTAACTTATCAGCATTTGGATGCTTGTCACATGTTAAAACTTCACCAATCACCAGTCCTTCTAAACCACCCTTAATGGATTGCACTTCTTCCAGACCTCCCACTTCAAGTCCTATGTCAGTCAGTATCTCCGATACTTTTTCGGGTGCTAAATCAATATTAAGGTAGTTCTTTAGCCAGTTGTATGAAATATTCATTCGTCTAAAATCATTATAAGTTGAACATCAGGTCCATACCTATGGTAGTGGACTATATCTTTCAAAAAGAGCAAACAAAAGTAAGTATTTAGATTTCGAATAACGAAAAAATGATCTTTGATTTTAGCTATTAGCGATGTAAGATGATAATTTGACGAATGTATGTCTTAGCATATTTAATATACCCTCAGTTCAAAGTTTTTGAATATCTTGGGTTCTACAAATACATATTCAAGAGTCCCTTTGCTCAAATTACAATCTTCACCTCTGATAACTACCAATATATTCTTTTCATTCTCGTAGAGGTAAATAAAATCAATTTCCTGGTCGACAAAGAACTTGTAATTGCTTTTAATGTGTTGCTTAATTTCCTGTCTGGTAAAATTGCCACGCGGAGGTGTTCCGTTGGACGTGTCGGGTTCACCATTCTCATTTACCTGATATTTCTTGTAGTAATAGTAGATATTGGTGGCCAATAAGTCAATTTCGTGGGGTGTAATTAATTGAAAATATAGTTGAGGTTTTGAGTATTGTTCAATAAAAACCTTTATTTCACTACCGAAATGGTAGTTTTTACAGAACATATAAGCCGAATCGGCATGTTGAGAAGCCTTATCGTATTCTTTTTCATCCAAAAGGATATAGGCCTGGAGCATTTGGGCACTGGCATTCCTTGATTCCAGATTGCGTAATAATATAGCATCAGCTTTTGCCTCCTCATTTTTTCTTAAATTAAAATTTAACCAGGCACGTTGTTGGATATAAGAGATATTGCCAGCGCTTAAATCGATAGCTGCACTAAAATGTTCGAGGGCTTTAAGGCTATCCTGGCGATATAAGAGTAATTGACCCAGTTGTGATTGAAGATAAGCATTGTCTGGTTGTTCATTAGCTGACTTTATGAGCAGAGTATAAGCGTCGTCCATTTTGCCTTGTAATGACGCCTGTTTAGCTTTATTGTAATAATCAAAAGCTATGTCATTATTGATACTGGCTTCTTCCTGCAAGCTGGTTAGCATCATACGAAAACCAGAAACAGGCGGACTTTGATTGATCGCGTTCACAATATTGACTCCAGCCGACAAATAAATTGGAATAAACAACAGAGCGATAACCTGAGATATTGTGTTAATGTTAGAAACAATCTCAAGTTGCTTATTCATTCTTTTATGTAAGTACTTTAATAGTATGAGCAATGAAATCAAAGCAAATACTAACGCCAATGTAATACCTCCCGAAAAGTAATCGAGGTCGATAATATAAAAGGTCAAAATGCCATACGATGCCAGTAAAAGGGAGCTAAATCGATCCTG
>NZ_CEXQWX010000138.1:0-15707 GCF_982718395.1 Carboxylicivirga sp. | reverse complement strand
TAGCGTGACGAACATAGGTGATCAGGCATGGGAAAAAGAAACAGGGTTATTATCAATTTGGATGTTGGGAATGTTGACTCCATCACCAGATGTAACAGTGGTTATTCCTGTCAAAGAAGGTTCAGAAAGTGAGCTGGGGCCACAGGTTAATGATGATTATTTTGGAAAAGTTAGTCAGGATCGCTTAAAAACCGTTGGTAATCATGTGTTCTTTAAAGCAGATGGGAAAAGTCGTGGAAAAATAGGAATTCCTCCATTACGTACGAATCGATTTATGGGGAGTTACGATAAGAAAAATGGCACCTTAACCATTTTAGAATGTAATCTGCCGGAAGGAGAGACCGCCTATGTCAATTCAGCCTGGGAGTTACAGGAAAATCCCTATGGTGGCGATGCATTTAATTCATACAATGACGGACCTCTTGAAGATGGTTCACAAATGGGACCCTTTTACGAGTTAGAGAGTTCTTCACCCGCTTTGGCATTACAACCTGATCAGTCATACACCCACAGTCAACGAACGTATCATTTTATGGCTGAAAAGAAAGAATTTAATAAAATCGCTTTGCAGGTTCTTGGAGTAAGTATTGAGGAGATTGAAACAGCTTTATAAATATTTACCTAGTGTGAATGACAATTGAATAATATTGCCGAAGAAGGATTAATTTTAAGACAGAATATTTCAATAGCTTCTTAGATACTATGTATTAATACAAATTAAGGTTTA
The DNA here is from genome assembly GCF_982718395.1 of Carboxylicivirga sp. Taxonomy (NCBI): domain Bacteria; kingdom Pseudomonadati; phylum Bacteroidota; class Bacteroidia; order Marinilabiliales; family Marinilabiliaceae; genus Carboxylicivirga; species Carboxylicivirga sp. Next base: position 14,980 of record NZ_CEXQWX010000138.1, on the reverse strand, counting down.
CTTTTCTTGTAATTATAAGCTTTTAAAGGAAGTGTTTTTACACGATCCTGTGTAGGGTAACCAAATGGTTACCCTACGTTTTTAGCACCTCCTGTTTGCTTAGTGGATTCATAATTTAAGTTTTATACCTGGGATAACAATAAACCTCAGATTTCTTACAATGATGATAGTTTGTTTTACATGTGTGACAGTAGCTAACTTCTTTAAACTGTAACATTGTGAACGAAAGTGCAGGGTTTGTTTTTTTTATGTAATTTGCTAAAACCTTTTAGCAAATTTGATCAAGAATAAAATTAAAATGTGGGTTTGAGGTATAGTACAAACAATGCACTTAAATAAAATTGTGATCAAAGAATAACAAAAAGTGAGTTCTGAGAAGGTTTTTTGAAGAATTCAGAATTGGTGAATGATTAGGAATTATTCTAACGAAATAAATTAATAAATTATGAAGAAGATCATAGGTGCAATATTGCTTGTCTTTATTCTGAATGTCCAGGCAGGATGTAATCCAAAATCTGATGAATTGCTTGAAAAAGCTGAAATACCTTACCTATTTGGGGAGAGTAAACGAATGTTTAATGCCAGAGCTAAAGGGTATGAAGGAGATAAATGGTTTACAAATGACCATTGCTTTGTCGAAGGTAAAGATGGTGTGCTCCATTATTTTGGGATTAATAATCCTTATCCACCAAAAGGAAAAGAACTGTATAGATACCATCCATATTTAGGCCATTTAACCTCAACCGATCCTGAAAACAAGTGGGAACGTCAGCCTATGGCGATTGATCGGTCCGAAACAACAGAGTATGTTGGAGCACCATATGTTATCTGGCATGAAGAATCGCAGCGATATGTAATGGTTGTTGAAGTATGGCCCAAAGAAAGGGAACTGGAGGTTTTCTGGTCAGATGATTTGTATAATTGGGAACCCTCGGGTGTATATCTTACAGGTGATGTCTGGAAATCAACGCGTGATCCGCACATTATGAAAGGGACCGACGGTAAGTACTGGATTCATGTAGTGTCGCATGGTGTGGAAGGTAAAAAACGATCGCAGATAATCCGTTGGAAAACAACTGATTTTGTACATTTTGAACCAGCTCAGGAAGTATTGGGTATAAGTGATAACAATTTTGCCACACTTATGGAATCTCCATTTTTAGTGGAGCGAAATGGTTTGTGGTATATGTTTTTCACCTATGCTCACCGCAGGTATGCCGAAACACTTGTGGTTGTATCTGATAATCCCGACCATTTCGACTATAAGAAAAATACATTAACAACCATGTTTGGTCACGCCATGGAAATATTCACATATAAAGGTAAAACCTATGCAACATCTTGTGGACCGGAAGATCAGCATTATTTGAATCATCAATCTACCTCAGTGGCCGAATTAAGGTGGTTAAAACAATAACAATACATCCATGTCGAAATCTATAATCATATTGTCGATTTTCTTGATAGCTTCATTGGGTTGTAAGAAACAAGAAAGCTATCGTTATAGTATTATTCCGAAACCATTTGAGCTTAACGCCGGTGAAGGGCAACTAAGCCTGTCTCGCGTGATTCATTTTAAGTCAGAATCAAGTACCTTATCCGTTAACGAATACATAGTTAATGCTTTTAAGGAGGAGTTTGACATTGAGCTAAGTCCTTCATCGGATGATTCACAACTGATGAGGCTAAGTTTAAATAAGAATGTACCCACAGAAGGGTATGAACTGATAATTAATCAGGATAAAATTGAAATTAGCGCATCAGAACAGGCTGGTGTTATTTATGCCTTTGAAACACTAAAGCAATTAATAGCCACCAATAATAAAGGGATACAAAAACAATATACAATTCCGTGTGCCACCATTACAGATGCACCGGGTTTTGGCTGGCGGGGATTCATGCTCGATCATTCGCGACATTTCCAGTCAGTTGAAGAAGTAAAAAAAGCCATCGATTTAATGGTAAGTCTGAAGCTGAATCGCTTCCATATGCACTTGTCAGATGATCAGGGTTTTCGTTTGGAAATTGAATCATATCCTAAGCTGAATAGCATTGGGGCATGGCGTGTGGATTATAATACAACAAGTGAGAAGGTTAATGCCTATTGGGGGCGCCCTGAACAGCAGGAAGGCGAAATAGCAACCTATGGTGGCTATTATACCAAAGATCAGATACGTGAACTGATTGCATATGCCAAAGAGCGAAACATTGAGATTTTGCCCGAAATAGATGTTCCGGGTCATGCGCGGGCTATTATTGCGTCATATCCTGAAATTTCCTGCTCCGGTGAGAAAACGTATGTTGCCACAGGGTGGAGTAAGCTAAATAATACTTTGTGCCCAAGTAATGAAAAAACTTATGAAGTAATGGAGGCTATTTTTTCAGAAGTAGCCCAATTGTTCCCGATGGAGTATATCCATGTAGGAGGTGATGAGTGCTATCGTCATTATTGGGATAAGCACAAAGCTTGTCGTGATCTGATGCATCAGAAAGGAATGGACTCTAATGCAGAGTTGCAGAGTTATTTCATCAACCGGATGGAGAAAATAATCAATGGTTTAGGGAAGAAAATGATTGGCTGGAATGAAATACTGGATGGGGGATTGGCCCCTAATGCCACTGTTATGTCCTGGATCGGTGAAAATGGTGGTATTAAATCTGCTAAAATGGGTCACGAGGTGATTATGAGTCCCAACAGCTATCACTATCTTGATTTAAAACAAGGTCAGTCTGAGTTTGAAACGAACCTGGGTTATGGTAAATTACTATTGTCCAAGGTATATAGCTACAAAGTAATACCGGAAGCATTAAGCGAACACGAAGAAAAATTCATAATCGGTACGCAGGCCAACCTTTGGACTGAGAGTTTAGATACCTGGGATAAAATTACATATATGGCATTACCGCGTTTGTATGCCGTAGCCGAAAATGCATGGACTCCATACGAAAATAAAAACTGGGAGAACTTTACCAGACGTTTAAGAATCCATCTTGATTTACTTGAAGGGAAAGGAATCAGCTATGCCAAAAGTGCATTCAATCCTTGGATACATCACAAGGGTAACAGCAAAAACATTAAAGTGTGGTTTAGTTCAGAATTACCCAATGCAGAGATCAGGTACACGCTGGATGGATCCTTACCACAAGCAACAAGTCACTTGTTTAATAAAGAACTGATCCTGGATAAAACAACAACAATTCATGTAGCTGTTTTTGATAAAGATCGCTTAATGGGCAATGTTATTAATAAAACCTTTCAGATACACAAAGCTGCCGGAGCCAAAGTAACCGTTAATGATGTTCCGGACGAGAACAGCAAGTTAACAGACTTAAGTTATGGCGGCTTTCTGGAAGAAGGCGATAAGAACTGGCAAGTGTTTGATGGAGATGCTTTTGTTGAAATAAACTGGCCGGATAAAAAAGAAATTAATTCAGTTACCATCAGGTCCATGCGTCATACATTGAAAAGGTGGTATGCAGCGAGTCAGATACAGATATTTACAAAAGAAAATGGCAAGTACGTAAAACAGGGGGATTCTGGATCTTTGGCAGAAAATACCACCCAGGGCCGAAATATCTTTACCAATACTGTAAGTTGCAATATTAAAAATACGAATCAGATATTTGTCAAAATCAGGTCGTGCCGTATCATTCCTCCCGGTCATGTGAATGAGGGCAAGCAGTCTAAACTTTTAGTTGATGAAATCATAATCTTATAAGCTATGCAAAGAAAAATCTTAATTATTGCTTTGTGTTTAACCACCGTGCTTACAATGGCGCAGGAGACAAAGCGAAAAGAGGGAACCCGCCAGGTGCATCTCGATTTTCATACCAGTGAATATTTTCCGGAGGTAGGAAACAATTGGGATAAAAAGCAGTGGCAGGCCAACCTGAAAAAAGGACATGTTAATTCCATTAATATTTTTGCCAAATGTCATCATGGATATTGTTATTATGATACGAAAGTGGGAACCCGTCATCCCAAGTTAGATTTTGACCTGCTGAAAGCACAGATCAAAGCCAGTCATGAAATAGGCGTAAGCACGCAAGCCTATATAACCGTGGGTTGGAATGTGCTGGATGCACGTGAGCATCCTGAATGGGTATCAACAGGTAAAAACGGTGAAGATAAATTTGCAAAAACCGTAGCGAGTAAAAAGCCAGGCGAACCCTTCCCATGGGGATGGCCGACCCTTTCACCTGAAGGTCCATACCTGGAGCATCTGAAAAAACATACCGAAGAACTGGCTAAAAACTATGATCTGGATGGATTCTGGTACGATATCGTTCCGGTAGGAAACATTAATTACAACGAATGGAGCAAAAAGGATATGGAAGCCAATGGAATTGACTGGCAAGATAGAGATCAGGCCTGGGAGCACCATTGTAAGAAAATGCATAAATTTTTTAGAGAGATTAACGCCATAATCCGAAAGTACAAGCCGGATGCAACCATTTATTACAATTGGACCACACCAATGAATAACCAGAAGGTACTCAATGAAGAGTATCACCAGTATAACACCAAACAGGATCTGGAAGATTTGCCGACAACATGGGCCGGATACGATGTTTTTCCGGTAAGAGCAAAGTATTATGCCAATACCGGCAAGCCCATTGTGGCCATGAGTGGTAAGTTTCATGCTGCATGGGGCGAATTTGGTGGCTTTAAACACAAAGATGCCATTTGGTATGAAGCGGCTAATATGATGGCTTTTGGTGCTCATTGTAATTTTGGCGATCAATTGCATCCAACCGGGCAGCTGGAAGAAGCAACCTATGAAAATATTGGACACGCTTATGCCTATATCGAGCAGATCGAAGACTATTGCATTAATGCCAACCATAAGGCTAAAACGGGTCTGTGGATTAACTTTACAGGCAGAGACAATGCCATAACCAAACTTTTGCTCGAAAATCAGATTAACTTCGTTGTAGCCAATAATCTAAAAGACTGGAGTGACCTGGAAGTGTTGGTTTTACATAGCGGATTGCGCTTAAAAGAGGCTGATCTGGATCGTATCAATCAGTTTACAGAAGCCGGAGGTAAATTAATGGTCATCGGTAAAGCAGGAGTGAAGAGCGGACAACCACTTTTTAATTTTGGAGTTAAAGCGATTAAAAAAGCCAAGTATCGAATTGATTACACCTATGTGTCAGATGAGTTAACCGATAATCTTGTACAATCACCTTTCCTGAACCGTTACCCGGCATTGATTGCTGAACCAGAGGAAGAAGCTGAAATCCTGGCAAAAATATACGAGCCCTACTTTGACCGAACCGTTGAGCACTGGACATCGCATGATAATACGCCCTATCAGACTGAGCCTGCCAAACATCCGGCCGTAATCCGTAAAGGTAACATCATATGGCTGGCCCACGATCTGGATTTAATCTATGATAAAGAAGGATCACAGGTGCATAAGCAACTGTTCAATAATGCATTCAGGCAACTACTGCCCCAGAGTATTGCTGATGTAGAAATGCCGAGCTGTGGCAGAATGAACCTGATGGAACAAAAGGATAAAAACAGATACATTGTTCATTTAACCTATGGTACTCCGCATAAGCGCGGTAAAGCTCAGGTTATTGAGGATTTGGTACCGCTCCATAACGTTCCGGTATCATTAAATGTAAACGCTTCAATAAAAAAAGCCTGGCTGGTCCCCGGAAATCAAAAGCTGAAAATACAGAAAAGTGATGACGGTTCAGTTAAGGTTGTAGTGCCTGAGTTCAAGTGCCATACGGCTGTTGTATTTGAATATTAACAGGTATAAAATTAAAAGAAGAAAGATTTGATAAACCAATAAAAATAAAGACATGAAACGAAACATATTATTTACCGCCATAATAGTGCTGTGCAGTACTTTATACGCGCAGGAAGTTAAACGGGATTGGGATACTGGTAAAGCTAAAGAAGATGCCAATAAAATGTGGGAAGCAATTGATGCTCGCCCCGTAGCTGATTGGTTTGGAGAGTCCAAATTTGGAATTTTTATTCATTGGGGACCGTATTCCGTTCCGGCGTGGTCACCATCAGGAACCTATACTGAATGGTATCAGCGATGGTGGTATACCCACAGTATTTTTGGTAATAATAACCCACATAAGGATGCCATTCCTGATTTCCAGAAAAAAACCTATGGCGAAGAGTCGAGCTATTATGATTTTGGCAAGATGTTTAAGGCCGAATTGTACGATCCGGCAGAATGGGCAGATTTATTTAAAAGATCAGGAGCTAAGTATGTTATTCTAACTTCCAAGCATCATGATGGTTTTACATTATGGCCAAATAAACAAGCGCAAAATGCACGTTTCTTCCCCTGGAATGCGGCAGAAACAGGTGCTAAAAGAGATCTAATTGGACCTTATATGGATGCCATGCGTGAAGCGGGGTTGAAAGCTGGATTATACTATAGCTTATATGAGTGGTACCATCCATGGTATCAGGCTGGAAGTGATGACTTTATTACCAAACATTACCATCCTCAATTTAAGGATATGGTCAATAAATATTCACCAGATTTGATTTATGCGGATGGAGAATGGAATAATGAAGATAGTTATTGGCGAAGCGGAGAATTGTTAACTTGGCTTTTTAACGAATCCGAATCTGGAGATGAGGTTGTCATTAACGATCGTTGGTTCAAAGGAAGCCGTCACAAACATGGTGGTTATTTTACTACAGAATATGATGCCCATTTCGATGATTTTAAAAAGCCATTTGAAGAAATACGTGGTATGGGATTATCATTTGGCTACAATCGTGATGAAAACATCGAAGATTACAATACAGCTCAAACACTTATCTTGATGTTGTGTGATATCGTTAGCCAGGGTGGTAACCTTTGTTTAAATGTCGGACCATCGGCCGATGGCAAAATTCCCGTGATTATGCAGGAGCGACTTTTACAGATAGGAGAGTGGTTAGACTTAAATGGAGAGGCTATTTATGAGTCAACACCTTGGAAAACGCCCTGCCAGTGGTCAAAGGGTAATCGTGAATTTGATTTTAGAGCTGGTAAAGCTTATGCTGATGGCGACTATATTCTTAAGCAAACTGTTAATCCAATTAAGGGAAAAGCAGTGAAGCAAATGTTCTTTACCAAAAAAGGCAATGATCTGTATGTGATTTTACCTGACTGGAAAAAAGAGTCATTTAAAATAAAGGATGTAAAGATTGGATCGAATTCAAAAATCAGTCTGTTGGGTGTAAATGAAAAAGTACAGATTGCACAAAAAGGTAACGACCTTAATGTAACACTACCGCAATACGATCCTTCATGGAAAATTAATGACAACGCTTATGTATTAAAGATCACCAATTGTCGATAGGTCATTGATTGATCTTGATTAAATGCGGAATATGGATTAGGAATTCACTAAAGCATGTTGAAAAAGCTGGTAGCACTTGGGTAATACATCCCCATTTTACAATGGTGATAGTTTGTTTTACAAAGGTGACATTACCAGCTTTTTTTTGAATGTATTATTGTAATGGAATTAGAGTATTATAAATAATCAAACTACTATGGAACGACGCAAATTTCTCGAGTATTCATTAAAAGGAAGTGGAGCATTACTTTTATCGGGGGCTGTATCATCGTGCCTTCAAAGTAAAACAGAAGAAAAAGCCTTTATTGATCGCATAATGCCGGCTCCTCTGGATGGTGGCTTTCGTGATGATAATTACTGGATTTGGGGTTCTTCAGTCATAAAGGGAGAAGATGGGAAATACCATATGTTTGCGTCGCGATGGAGCAAGGAAGTTGGTTTTGGTTGTTGGGTTACTAATTCAGAAATTGTGAGAGCCGTTTCAGATACTCCTGCAGGACCCTATAAATTTGAAGAAGTTGTAACACCGGTGAGGGGGCGAGAATATTTTGATGGACTTTGTACGCACAATCCACGTATAGTGAAGTATAGGGATAAATACCTGCTTTACTTTATGGGAACTTCTTATGATTTCCCTATTCCAGACAAGGACAATCCAAATCCTACCAGTGAGAATTGGGGGAAAGCCTGGATGAATAAACGCATCGGTATGGCCGTTAGTGACTCTGTTTATGGCCCTTGGAAACGAGTAGATAATCCGGTTATTGAACCTCGATCTGGTCATTGGGATGCTTCGATTACCTCTAATCCGGCACCGGCAGTTGATCCCAAAACAGGTAAGATCCTGCTCATGTATAAATCATCAACAGATGGTTTGGTACCACCGCTGTTATTGGGCGTTAGCATGGCTGATAATCCATATGGACCCTATAATCGTTTGAGTGAAGAACCTGTATTTCGTTTCGAAACAGCAGAAAATAATCTAATCGACGTGGAAGATCCATTTATCTGGTGGTCTGGCGATAAATACGAAGCCATTATTAAAGATCGTTCTGGATTGATATGTGGTGAAGAAGGCGGCGGTATTCACGTATGGTCAAAAGATGGTGTAAAGTGGAACTTATTTGACAAGGTGAAGGCCTATAGTCGTCATATACAATGGGAAGATGGTAGCCTTACACACCAGAACCATTTTGAACGGCCATTTTTATTGATTGAGGATGGTCAGCCAACACACTTATTTGCGGCAGTAGGAGAAGGTCCTAAGGCTTGGGATTTTGAAAATACCTGGAACATGGTTATCCCATTGAAGAAATAACCAATACCAACCTGATATTAACTAAGATTTATGAAAAATCCATTTGTCAATTATATAAAAGTACCTGTGATAGCACTTATCGTGTGCTGTTTATTTAGCACATGCAGGCAGACACAAAAAACAGTACCGGATAATATTGATTTAAAAGAGCTTATTGAACCAGTAGGCGCTGATAATATTTTTAAAACTGAGGGTTATTATAATTGGGGAGGATCAATTATTAAGGGGCAGGATGGTTTGTACCATTTATTCTACTCACGTTGGAAAGCTGAGTACAAGTTTACAGGATGGTTGTTGTTTTCTGAGGTAGCCCATGCCACTTCGAAAACACCATCTGGACCATGGGAATATGTGAATACAGTTTTACGAGGTCGTGGTAAAGGTCATTGGGATGCCATCACTGCTCACAATCCTAAAATCAAGTACTTTAATGGAAAATATTACCTCTATTATATCTCTTCTAACTTGGGTGAAAGGGAAGATTATACAACAGAGGAGCTAATAGAAACTTCTGTAACTGGTTATAGTCATGCCAACTGGAAAATATTACGCCCTAATCAGCGAACAGGAGTTGCAGTAGCAAACTCACTAAATGGCCCATGGGAGAGGTTTGATCAACCTTTGATTGAGCCATCCGGACCGATTACTACATTAACGGTTAATCCGGCAGTTGATAAGGGTGCTGACGATCGTTACTATTTAATCGTTAAAGGAGATAAACCTGGAACAACTAAGTTTATACGTAATCAGGCAATAGCTATTTCAGATAATGCGGATGGTCCATTTGTAATGCAGCCAAAACCAGTTATTGATTATATGGATACCGAAGATATGTCTATCTGGTTTGATCAGTCACGGCAGCGATTTTATGGAATATTCCACTCAACAGAAGGTTTTATAGGCTTGGTAACATCCACTGATGGAATTAATTGGGATAAGGCATACGGATATGAAGGAATACCAAAAATAATTCCATTGGATAACGGAAAAGTGTTGAAAGCTGACCGTCTGGAGCGACCATTTGTCTATCAGGAAGATGGAACGCTTCAAGTACTTGGAGTTGCAGCTAAGAAAGATGATACTTCATACATCGTTTTTGTACCCATGAAGGAGAAACTATAGTTATTGTTGAAAGTCAGTTAACGAAGAAAGAAATCAGAGAGATACTTAAAATAAACGAATTATCAGATGAGAATTAAACTATCACTATTGCTGTTGAGTACAGCATTTATGCTTACTGCTCAGCGAACAGTTAAGATTGAACCAACAGATACCAAGGAGCAGATCATCGAAAAAGCTGTAACGGTACTTCCAACTGACAATCAGTATGCCTACAAACAGCAGGAATTTATATGTTTTATTCATTTTGGAATTAACACATTTACCCGCATGGAATGGGGGAATGGTAAGGAAGATCCAAAAACTTTTGATTTGAAAAGCTTGGATACTGACCAATGGTGTCGTGCCGCCAAAGCAGCAGGAATGAAGATGATGGTTTTTACCGCCAAACACCATGACGGATTCTGTCTTTGGAATACCCGATATACAAAGCACAGCATTTCTTCTTCTCCCTTTAAAAATGGTCAGGGAGATGTATTGGCTGATTTGTCAAAATCATGTCAAAAGTATGGATTGAAATTAGGTGTTTACTTGTCACCTGCCGATTTATACCAGATCGAAAACAAAGAAGGCTTATATGGAAATCTGAGCAAATACAGTGAAAGAGTAATTCCACGTCCGGTTGAAGGACGACCATTTGAGAATAAGACGACATTTACTGCTAATGTAGACGACTACAATGAGTATTTTATGAATCAGCTGTTTGAGCTACTGACGGAATATGGTCCAATTCATGAAGTATGGTTTGATGGTGCACACCCCAAGCGAAAAGGAGGACAGAAGTACAATTACCTGGCCTGGAAAGAACTGATCCATACTTTAGCTCCTGAAGCTGTTATTTTTGGTAAGGAAGATGTAAGATGGTGTGGTAACGAATCAGGAGCTACACGTGAGAGTGAGTGGGATGTTATTCCGTTTGAACAGGAACCGAATATTATGAATCGTTTTCCTGATCTGCATGGAGATTTAGGTAGCCGTGAAAAGCTTTATTCAGCCAAATACCTACACTATCTGCCAGCCGAAACCAATACATCAATTCGTGAAGGATGGTTTTACCGCGATGATGAAAAACAAAAAGTAAGAAGTGCCGATGATGTGTTTGATATGTTCGAGCGTTCAGTGGGTGGTAACTCAACCTTTATGCTTAATATTCCTCCAAACCGGGAAGGACGATTCCCTGATGAGGACGTATCGGTTCTGGAAGAAGTTGGAAAGCGCATCTCCAAAACGTATGACCATGACCTGTTGGAAAAGGCTAAAGGAGATAAAAAATTACTGGATGGTAATGATCAGACATATACAGAAGGAAATGAATTTATTATTGATCTGAAATCACCGGTTAAAGTAAATCGTGTTGTACTGCAGGAGCCAATTCATTTAAAAGGTCAACGCGTTGAAAAGCATGCTATAGATGTTTGGGTTGATAATAACTGGAAAGAAGTGGCGCAAGCAACCGTAATAGGCTATAAACGAATTTTGCGTTTCCCTGAAATAATGACTAATAAACTCAGAATCCGTATAGAAGAATCGCGTAGTACACCTTTCCTTTGTAATGTTACGGCGCATTATTACGAAACACGTCCGCCACAATTGAGTATTTCGCGTAATCTGGAAGGCATGGTAAGCATCGAACCAAAGAAAAAAGAGTTCGGTTGGAAATCACATGGTATTGATTATAGTCAGAACCTGATGAATGGGATTGAGATACGTTATACTACAGATGGAAGTGAACCAACTTCGTCATCCACACTCTATCAACAGCCGTTTAAATTGGCGTATGGAGAGTTGAAAGCAACTGCATTTGTAAAAGATAAGAAAGGTAGCACAGCCGTTAAAGAAATGGGTATCCTTAAAAAGGATTGGGACATAACAGGCGAAAGTGAATTTAAAAAGTACAAAGCCGATTTAGCGGCCGATGCCGATGTTAATACCTATTGGAAATCAACCGAAGAAAAACCATATCTGATTGTTAATTTTAATAAGTTAGAAATAATTAAAGGAATGGTTTATACACCTCATAATCGTGATAAAAAAGGGCTTATTGAAACTGGAAGACTTTTAATTAGCAAAAACGGTAAGAAATGGAAGGAGCTAAGTGAGTTTAAGTTTGGTAATCTGATTAACGATCCAACACCACGTACTTTATACTTCGACAAGCCGGTTAAAACCCAATATGTTAAAATTGAGTTGATACAAGGTGCTGCAGACAGTAAAGTAGCTGCCATTGCCGAAATAGATTTTTTAAAATAAAAAAAGCGTTGTGGATGATTTTAACTAATGCAGGAAAATCCTGCGGCCTCATCTGGTGAGTCATAAAACAAGCTTGAAATGACGATGAAAAATTGTTTTCTGTTTGAGTCCTTTCGAGGAAGGAGAAAGGATGAGTTTAAACAATTTCAGTCATCAAGCGTAGTTTTTTGAACGAAGCAGGTGCAGCCTTGACTTTTTTTGCTTCTGTTTTTTGTGTTATGACAAAAAATGAAGTCGGGTTTGGGCGAAGCGCCAAATTATAAACAAAGGGTTAGAACAGTATAGTAAATAAAATTATCCGTTAGAGTTCAATCTGGTAAATGAATATAAATTTTAGACATATGAGAAAAACACTAATTGCTTTAATATTAACGAGCTCATTGCTGGTAAGTGCATGCACGCATCAGGCAAAGAAAAATGAGTATAACCTGGTGCCTTATCCACAAGAGATTCAGAAAATAGATGGCCAGTTCGAATTATCATCTTTTGTGAAGGTGAAATTTGTTGGCGATGATGACAGCCGGTTTGTTGCCCAATCTTTTTGTGACTTGATTGCCAAATCAACAGGTATTGAGCTTCAACCTGAAAAGACAACATCGTTGGAAGCAGAAAAAGGTGCTGTAAAGTTTGCCATTAATCCGGCTCAAAAAGGTAAAGAAGGTAGTTTTGCTTTATCTGTAACAAAGAAAAGTGTATTAGTTGCTTCAGCGAATCCGGTTGGATTGTTTTATGGATTTCAAACCATTCGGCAATTGTTGCCACCACAAGTTGAACAGGCCAATTTGGTCAATGATGTTGAATGGCTGATACCGTGTGTTGAAATTCAGGATGAGCCACAATTAAAATATCGCGGTTTAATGTTGGATGTTGGTCGCCATTTCTTCCCTGTTGAATTTATCAAGAAGTACATCGACTTATTGGCATTGCACAAGATGAATGTATTCCATTGGCATTTGACCGAAGATCAGGGCTGGCGCATTGAGATCAAAAAATATCCGAAATTGGCCGAAGTGGCCGCTTATCGCGATGAAACTCTGATTGGTCATGGCGGTCGTCGCCCGTTTAAATACGACGGAAAGCGATATGGCGATTATTATACGCAGGATGAAGCACGTGAGATTGTTGAATATGCAGCCAAACGTTTTATTACGGTTATCCCTGAAATTGAATTGCCAGGACACTCACAGGCTGCTTTAACTGCTTACCCTGAGTTAGGCTGTACCGGAGGACCATATGAGGTGGCCAAGCGATGGGGAGTTTTCCCGGAGGTTTATTGTGCCGGCGAAGAAAAAACATTTGAATTCCTGGAGAATGTATTGCTCGAAGTGATGGATATTTTCCCATCAGAATACATCCATATTGGAGGAGATGAATGTCCTAAGGAACGTTGGAAAAAATGTAAGAAGTGCCAAAAGCGAATGAAGGCCGAAGGCTGTCACGACGAACACGAATTGCAGAGTTATTTCATTCAGCGCATTGAGAAATTTCTGAATAAGCATGATCGTCAGATAATTGGTTGGGATGAAATTCTTGAAGGAGGATTGGCACCTAATGCAACAGTGATGTCATGGAGAGGCGAAAAAGGGGGGATTGCTGCTGCTAAGCAAGGGCATGATGTAATCATGACACCTACGTCACATTTTTATCTTGATTATTATCAAAACAATAAAAAAGAAGAACCTTTAGCCATTGGAGGTTTCCTTACCTTAAGTAAGGTATATAGTTATAATCCAATGCCAAAAGAGTTAACAGAAGAGGAGCAAAAACACATTATTGGTGTTCAGGGCAATGTGTGGACAGAGTACATGCCCAATAGTCAGCATGTTGAATACATGGTTTATCCAAGAGCATGTGCCATTGCCGAAGTGGGCTGGTTAAAGCCTGAGAAAAAGGACTATAACAATTTTATGGAAAGACTGGGAGGGCATTTACAGCGCCTGGATATTTTAGGAGTCAATTACTTTAATAAGCTGGTAAAACCTACCACAAAATCGAAGATTGTAAAAATAGATGAAAGTGGAGTAGTGGAGTTGACGAATAACACTCCCGGAAGTAAGGTTTATTATACAACCAATGGAAACCAGCCAACTGATACAGCTTCGGTATATAATCAAGGTATTAAGGTGACTGATGCCTGCACCGTTAAGGCAATTGCAGTATTGCCATCAGGTGAGAAAAGTGATGTACTGGAAGTAGTAGTGAAAAAGAATTAGTTAGTTTGAATTAATAGTTCCGTAAGGCGCCATCCATTGTTGGGTGGTGCCTTTTTTTATACGACGGTATACGAACTGAAATGACGATTCACAAACCGTTTTGGCAGGAACGGACTCCCTTGACCAAGCAAAACGGAATCGAAATCATAGCAAAGGGTTTCTGAAATGACGATTCACAAATCACTTTGATAGGAACGGGTTCCTTCGACCATGCAAAATGGAATCGAAATCATAGCAAAGATCTTCTGAAATGACAATTTACAAATCGTTTTGTTAGGAACAGGCTTCTTCGATCATACAAAACGAAATCGAAATCAGAGCAAAGGTCTTCTGAAACGACGATTCACAAATCATTTTGGTAGGAACAGGCTCCTTTGACCATACAAAACGGAATCGAGATCAGAGCAAGAGGCTTCTGAAATGACGATTCACAAACCGTTTTGGTAGGAACGGGTTCCTTCGACCATGCAAAATGGAATCGAAATTAGAGCAAAGAGCTTCTGAAATGACGATTAATAAATTATTTTGATTGGAACGGGTTCCTTCGACCATGCAAAGTGAAATCGAAATCAGAGCAAACAACTTCTGAAGTAGTGATTCACAAATCACAAATGCTATTGCGAGTTAAAACCATAAAGAGCCAAAAAGTTTTTGTTTTTGATTTTGTGTAGTGTGTAAAAGTTGCTAGATTCGGTGGTATAGTTAAGGTTTATTGAATTGTCAGTAAAATTAATTTAATTGAGGT
>NZ_CEXQWX010000137.1:0-16297 GCF_982718395.1 Carboxylicivirga sp. | reverse complement strand
AGATACCGAAGGACAGATTATTGCTTCATTTAGCGATGTTAATGAGGTTAGTTACATCGATGAGTTACCTCCGCTTACCAGTGAAGTTTACTATTACATAAGGGTTTCGAATACAGAGGAACAAACACGAAACAGTAATAAAATTCAAGTTACCGAGCCTGCAGGCAAAATTTATTATTACTCAATCACGGATGCTGTGCACCATCCTGTAGAACCAATTGTTTACGTTGTAGATAGTGTATCTCAAAAACTTATATCAATTAATTATCATACCCAAACAGTACTTAATAGCGTTAGTTTAGGTGAAACAGTTGGTAAGATCGATATTGGTGATAATGGATATGGCTTAGAAATTTATGTTCCAAACAATAGTGGTTTTATTAAAATTTATAATGCAGGCACTTTAAATTTGGTTACATCAATCAATACAGGTTTCGCTAACAAATGTGTGGCAACAAATGGTAATGGTTACCTGGTTGCATCTATAAATGAACCTTTCTGGCGAGATAAACCAATCAGAACCTATTCAAGAAGTACAGGTGTAAACATCAGTGGTAATGGAGATCATGGAGGTGATTATATTCGGTTTATTCCTGATACAGATAAAATCATCACGATATCAAATGGTGTCAAACCTGAAGATATGGAGTATCTGCAAATGGATAACACAGGAAAAATACTTTTGCACAAAGATGATCGATATCATGGAGCCTATCCTCTTGATCCAAAAATTTTTAGAATATCAAGTAATGGAGAATTTGTTATAACCGGAAATGTGGGAGCCATATACAGTGCAACCAGTTCAATGATTTATAAAGGAATGGTAGATAGAGGCAGCATGTATTTCTCAGATTTTGCATTTAGCCAGGATGGTAATACCATATACGCAGGAACCTCGAACAAAACTTCACTGCAGATTATTAATTACCCCGAATTAACACGTAATGATGAAATATTAACAAAGGGGTATCCCAAGTTTCTTTTTTATTCAAATGGTGAGATTATTTCCATAAGTAAAACAGAACCTGATCAAGACAACTATGCTATTGAACGTATAGAAATTGAATAAGCCGAGATTTATCTAATCGCACCAACTCTTTGTATAGAGTGTATAATATCTACAGCTCCAATATTCCAGTAATATTGGAGCTGTTTACTTTTTTAAGTGATCCACCATTACTCGCGTGCACCGACGCGAACTATCTGCGCTAGTAAGCGCAAACAACTTGCGCGCATAAGCATAAACAGCTTGCGTGCATAGGCGCAAATAACCTGAGTTAATAAGTCAAAGTAATTTGTATTATTACGACTCCTCTCCTACTACTATACGTTTATCAACAAAAATTAAAGTTTTATCAACATAAGCGTGCATATTAATGTAGAAATTCTAATTTAGTATTCACTAATCGGAAATAGAGTCAACTTACCCAGTATTAGGCTATGCAGAGTATCTGTTGGTATACTGTATCTAACAGATGAGGTAGGGATTATTAATAGGATTGGTACAGCAAAATAAAATTATATAACATGTAACGATACATCATAGTTGAAGATTAAGAATATAACGATTTATAAATGACATAATAAAAAGTACGCTTTTAAAAGAGATAAGGCAGAAATAAATACAATGATTTTACAATAACGTTGCAGCGAATAAAACCAAGATGATAATGAAACCAATTTATTATTTAATAGTTTTTCTGTTTTTCTTTGTAAACGGATGCAAAAAGTCTGAAGAACCGATCGAAAACAAAATTGACGAATTTAATTACATCTTGAACTCCATTCAGGAATATTACCCATTTACTGAATATAAGAATATTGACTTGGGAAAACTTCAGATAGAATTTGAGCCATTAATAGAAAATGCAACTGAAAGTGAGCTGGAAAATATATACGTTAACTTTCTTACGCAATTGAAAGACGGACACGCAAATGTATATTCTGAAAATGGTTTACCAATATATGGATTTAAAATTCCTCGCAGAGAAAAAGATATTGAGTCTTTTAATATTGAATTAGTCAAAGACTATTTGTCAAAAGATTTCAAAAATTTCAGTGAACTTTTTAAGTATGAAATCCTACCTGATAATATTGGATATTTGTATTACTCAAGCTTTTCGGGCAATATTAATGAGTATAAAAATTTTGATTTAATACTGAACTACTTTAAAGATACAAAAGGCATTATTCTAGACATAAGAAATAATGGAGGTGGAAATAACATTTCATCTTATTATATCATTAAAAGACTCATATCAGAGCCTCTTCAAGGAACAGTATGGACAAAGAAAGGCGGTGACTTTTACTCGCAAGAAACCTACTCTCCAGAAGGTGTTTTCCAATATACAAAACCAATAGTCGTATTAATTAATGGTGCAAGTTTTAGCTCTGCAGAAAGCTTTGCTAATCTTTGTAAAAAAGTATCTCATATTACTTTAATTGGAGCTACAACTGGTGGTGGCAGCGGAGTTCCTGAAAGATTTGAGTTGAAGTATAGTAATATTAACCTAAGGTTCCCAACAAGGTGCGAAATGAGGTATGATGGAAAACATTATGAGTGGGTAGGAATACTTCCTGATATACTTATCTCACAGACAAAAGAAGATATTCAAAACAGAAGAGACAAACAATTAGAAAAAGCAATTGAACACTTGAATAAATAATTACGCACTACAACACTCAATAAAAAACATAAGGCAGAAAGTGCTAAAATTTAAAGACATAGATTCTAATATACCGCTTGGTAACTTGAGACGTGGGTTCTTTGAAATACCTTACGTTTCTTATTGCCAACCGTTGTTATATTTGACCTGTAGAAAGTAACCAATATCTGATATTTGAACATGAGATTAATATATTCGAACTATGATTGAAGAAGTTAAAGTAATAGTTTCCTTTTTAACCCCAATCACTGTATTGATTTTTGGAATTCTAATCAATAGAAAATTAGAGAAAAATAAAATTGACTTTCTAAAGGAGAAAGAGTGGCAAATTCATTGGTCGAAACGATTTATTGATACTGCATATGAATTAAATACGAATATCTCATTATTTATTTGTGCATTATTTGATTTACAAAAAGCTACAGAGAAAGAGCAACGTGATATCAATAATATGATCTCGAAATATCATAAAGAGATAACAATTAATGAATGGGAAATTAGAAACTATGTTCAGTTTGCTGAAAATAATAGGAAAGAGGTTATTGATACACTTCATGAGATTCTAACAGGTTTAACTGAAATCTTAGATAAGCGACAGGGAAATATTGAACCAATAAGGCAAAAACAATATGATTTTAATAAAGCGGCCAGAAAAGCTCATGCAGAAATTCTAAATATAAAAACGATACACAATAATGTATATACAAAAAAGGCATAATAGTAGTAAGTTCAAGGGCTTTAGCCTACTAAAATTATTTCAAGATTAAATAGTTATTTGAGAAACCTATAAGATATCACTAAAAACAAATAAGAATATGTTAGGATTATTATTACTGTATTAGATTGGTAAATTTTTTTACACATTAGCAGAACGTTACAACAAAAGTCGGTGGGGATATACAATTTTAGGAATTGTATCTTACTATTGTGGAATTTATCTATTTAGTATTGTAACAGGAATAATTTTGGAAATAATTAAACCTGGATTTTTTGATACTTTTAACGAAATCTTATTCGGTTTATTAATGCTCCCTTTTGGTATTTTAACTTGCTATTCACTGTATAAGTATCTAGAAAAGACCTGGAAAAATAATACTTCGGACTTGGTTAACAGGATAAATGAAATAGGTAAACAGGAATAACCACTTTGACTTTATGAGGTTATAAGCAATTTAGCACAGACTTGATTACGCTGTCCCTAACCCTTTTAGCATGATAAACAATAAACCGTGCAAGAGGACTCGTACAGCAGAAGTGTTTGTGAACTTTAAGAGTTATGCTATATAAATCAAAGTCCTTCATAAACAATAAATAAAGGATCAATCAATGGAAATCAATTATGGAACTCTAATAGATAGAGTAAAAGCACTAACTATAGACTCAGTAGTTATTATGGTATTTGGACTTATTACTGCCATTACATTTAATAAATTTGAAGACGCTCCAGACTTTATGCGAGGAATTGCTTTTATTCTAATCTTCTTATTATATGATCCTATTTTCACAAGTACATTTGGCGGAACAATTGGTCATTTGTCGATAGGATTAAGAGTAAAGAAAGAAAAAGACCACACAAAAAAGATAATTTTTCCAGCTGCAATTCTAAGATTCATTATCAAGGTTTTTCTTGGATGGATTTCTTTATTGACAATAACAGGCAATAGCAAAAATAAATCAATTCATGATTCGATAGTTAGTTCCGTTGTTATAAAGATCTAATTCAATACAATTGCTTTTGGAGGTAAAAAATTAATAGCACAACTACAGCAAGATTGGCCTCGTTGGAATAAACACATTAACCAATGGGGAGTTTAACAAGTCAACTCTAACGCACAAATTGAAAATCGCTTAAGCCGATCTTTTCTCCCAATAAATAACTAATAAAACCATGAGAAAATTAATATTACCACTTATTCTTGGCCTGCTTATTTCATGCAATCAGGCGGATAATAAATTGATATACGAAGAGTTTATTGATGGCTATTATAACGACGGATTTGAAAGCATTGCAGAACTACTAAGTGACTCAATAATAATAGCTGATATTGAGGAATATAAAATGAAATATTCGAAACAAGAATTTGAAGTGTATTACAAATGGGATTCAGTTTTTAAACCGGAATATAGCGTTCTGGAGTTAGGTCCAATAACTGATTCTACAATAAATGTTACGCAATCAGTTACGTCAAAACGCTTTGAATTTCTGGATAATAGCCCATTGATTACACGGCACCGTTTTTACTTTACAGACAATAATATTACTAAGATTGAGAACGTGGAGTACCTCAACGTGGATTTTGATGTATGGATTGCGAGAAGAGATTCGCTGGTTAACTGGATTAACCGTAACCATGAGGAGTTATCCGGGTTTATATTTGATATGACTCAGGAAGGGGCCGAAGACTACTTAAAGGCAATCGAACTGTATCAAACAGCGACACTGTCAGCTAATTCTAATTAAATAAGCTAAAGCTGGCATAATACATTTGCTGATGCTATAAAGTGGAGTTTTTGTATGCTTAGTTCTGTTTTTCATTAACTGAATAAAATTTCAGATTTTTTACTTTACCTCTTAGCGGAATATCACTTAAGAACTTACATTGATACTTGTGGTCCGCATCCATTTGGTCAAGTATATGCTCTGAAACAATTAACTGCTCATTAAAATCATTACACTTAGCTTCAAGGCGGGCAGCCGTATTTAATACATCTCCATGAAATGCGATTTCCCGTTTTACATCACCTATTTCCGTAAGCGTTACAAGGCCGGCATCCATACCAGCTTTATACCTGGGAACTTCTCCATATTTTGATAGAAAAGACCCTTCTCGTTGTTTTAGAATCTTATTGAATTCAAAATAGGTATTAATACAATTGAGGTGTTTAAACCCATCTTTCAATTTCCAATACAGAACTACTTCGTCTCCCACATATTGGTATATCCTTGCTTTATGCTTAAGGATAACAGGTGTAAGTTCATGGACACTCTCTTTAATAAACCGGCTATAAGCATTGTTACCAAGCTTTTCTGCAATTCTGGTTGAATCTTTAAGATCGAGGAACAGAAAAACTAATTCTTCATTTCGGGGATGGTAATACTTCCCAATCAATAGTTCGACCATTGTTCTTGGTCCAAACTTGTTACTTATGGAAATGATGAAGTTGGTTAAAAGGACAAACATCAGCCAATAAGCCAGGAAAGATGATATAAGACTGAATGAGGGGAAATTTTTCAGGTTTTCCTGCATCTCTGGGTTGATTAATCTCAACAGAGAAAAGAATTTATATAAGCTTACACCGATAATCGAAAGGGCCAAAATATATAAGGCACTTTTTAATAGTATATTAAAGCCAAAACTCCTTTTTCGAATAACCTTCGTTTCTGTCAAACGATTGATCAGGATGAAAAGTGTACCAAATAAAATGCCTGTCAGAATAATCTCAAGATGCCAGGCATTGGTATCAAAATAATCGTGAAGAACACCTTCTTTAATAAAATCCTGTATGCCAAAATAAGAGTAAAGAGAATACAAATAAAAGAAGATGATAAATGCAGAAACGATAAAAAGCCATTCCTTTAAATTGAATCTCATGCTTATTGATATTATTATTTATGCGCTTCAATATAAAAACTATTTTGCGCTCATGCACATATTGAGATTCGATTATGAGTCTCCTGTAAAAGATCTGTTTACCTTGAACGTTTTAATTCATCCTCAAAAACAGCTTAATTTAGCTAAATATTGAGTATGCACAGATTTGACTCAATGAAGGTTCTCCCCTTGCCCACCCAAGTTTAAAACTTCGGCGGGCAAGGATTAGCCCTATACCTACTCTATTCTTTTTAAAGCTATGGTATACATACAGTAGGTAAAACCTAAAGATTCTACAAACCAATCCTTTTTCAGAAAGTAAGATGGTGAACAACCAAATAATTGTATTTCTCCTTTCGGGTATCTCTTACGGTAAATACTAAAATAGCCTCTTAGATTCGAGGGATCTGAATCACTTCTGGTAACATTCAACCTGACTCTTTCAAAGTCGTTCAACCATATTGGAATTGTTGGAAATTTATCTGCAAAAAGAATATTAACTTCCACAGGCGCATCAACCGTAAAAGAAAGACATAAATCTTTTTCGTCTGTCAGTTTATCATTACCGCAAGTCAGTATGTGTGTGCATCCTTTTAATTCATCGGGAATATAATTAAATGTATAATCCCTGTCCATGTATTGCTTCCCATTGGGTAACAATTCATTAATACCATATTCTTTTCCGCTTGTAGCAACCAGGTTTGTAATTTTTATTTTTCCTGAATCCATCTCGATTAATTTTATTTAATACAATAAAGCTAGAATGGCTTATGGTATCATAAAAGCTTTAATAGCAAGAAAATGAATGGTAACGCTACCGAAAACGTTACCTTTTTACGGAAACGTTTTAAAAGATCTTCAAGTTGTTTCTTTTCCCGCTGATTGCGCAGGTTATCGCAGAACTTCATTCATACAAAATACGTTTTGCAACTTTAATACTAAAAATATATAAGTTTGTAAGGCAGCAACTTATAAAAATAAAATGGAAGCTGCTTTCGCCAATTCAACATTACCTGATAAGCCTGATTTAGAAATGATAAATGATTTAACTTACAGATTGAGAAACAAGTTTTATAGTTCCCCGGTAGCTCAATGAAGTTTGTAACATCGGTGTATAATCAAAATCAATTCCCTTTCATCTCTAATTCCTATTACAGTCCCTCAATTTTATTACAAATTGAAATACACTATTTTCGCTGAAAACAATCACTGATGACAATTCGCAACAAGATAAAAGCCGTTTTTTTCGATATGGACGGTGTACTATACGATTCCATGCCTAACCATGAATACACCTGGATTCATAGCTTAAAGGAATACGGTATTGATTTTTCACCGGAAGAAGCCTATATGAATGAAGGGCGGACCGGTTTTTCAACCATTCGCATAGCCTTTGAAAAATACCTGAACAGGCTGCCCAGTCGTGAAGAAGAGGAAGCGGTTTATGCCTTGAAAACAAAACTGATGAGTGAGCGTCCACAGGCGCCAATATTGCCCAGAATGCAACAACTACTTGATGAACTTCGACAGAGTGGTATTGATGTATATGTGGTAACCGGTTCGCGTCAACCGGCACTTGTTGAAAAGTTGAATGGACATTTTAATATCGATGCTGAGCACCTGGTGAGTGGTGCTGATGTCAAACAAGGGAAACCACACCCCGAACCTTATCTGATTGCCTGGGAACGAAGCGGATTCAAGAAGGAAGAATGTATTGTTGTAGAGAATGCGCCAATGGGTGTTGAATCGGCTAAAGCGGCGGGTATATATACCATTGCGGTTAATACGGGTAAGCTTTCGGATCAGGTTTTGCTTGATGCAGGGGCTGATGAACTTTTTGGTGATACTGAAAAGCTATACATTTCACTTACTAATCAATTATAAGCCAAAGGTATGTCCGACATTAAAGAACAATTACTCGCTGAGCTTAATCGTAGTATTGATAGTAAAATAGAGGCTATAAGAGCAAGCATTGCTGATATCTCTGACTCGATGAAAAACGATACCAAAAGCAGTGCCGGTGATAAATTTGAAACCGGGCGGGAGATGATGCAGATAGAGCTTAACAACAAGCAGCTTCAGCTTAATAAGCAGCTTCAGATAAAGAAAGATTTGTCGCAGGTCAACCTCAACAAATCATATGATAAGGTTGAATTTGGAAGCCTGGTAATGACCAATAAAGGCAACTATTTTATGTCAGTCGCTTTGGGTAAAATATTGATTAACCAATCCGGCTATTTCGCATTATCAATGGCGTCACCCATTGGTCAGGCCCTGAAAGGCGCTACCGTTGGTGATAAAATCCACTTTAATAACCAGGATATTGAAGTGTCAGATATTTGCTAGTATATCCAATGTTTATATACTTTACTCACCAGATGACATTTAGATGGTGCTAATAGTCATCAGGTGAGTTGACCTTTGCAAACCAGTGATTGGTGATAAATTGTCTGCTGATTAAACTTTAAACTCATCAACCTTTCAACTCTTAAGTCTTTAAAACTCCTGTTAATACGTGAATTACGACTAAATAAAACTCAGCTATACTTTAAGTCCAATTAATAGTATATCATCAACTTGTTCATTATTACCTTTCCATCGATTATATTCTTCAATAACCAGTTCTTTTTGATCAACCATTGAATTATTCTGAACAGAAAGTAATAGCTCTTTTAATCTTTTCGATTTATATTTCCCCCCGGTTTCTCCACCAAACTGAGAAATAAGTCCATCTGAAAATATATAAAGACAATCATCTGTTTTAAGATCAATTTCCTGATTGGAAAAAGAGATTTGATCTTTGGGGTGAACTCCAATGGGCATTCGATCAGCATTATACTCTCTCAATTCGAATTGTTCACCATCTTCTTTCCTAACAATATAAAGCGGATTGTATGCCCCGGCATACTGAACTTTTGTTTTATCTTCATCAATAATACAAATGGCCATATCAATTCCATCCTGAAATTCGTAATTATCTCCCGTTTGCCCTAAAGCAATTTTCAACTCCTTTCTTAATTCATCGAGAATATCACTGGCTTTACTAATCTTGTTTCGACTAACCAATTCATTTAACAAACTTATGCTTAACATACTCATCAATGCGCCGGGCACTCCATGACCGGTACAATCAGCAGCAACAATCACAATCTTATTATCAAGCTTTGCAAACCAATAAAAATCTCCACTAACAATATCCTTGGGTAAATAGAAAATAAAGTTTTCAGACAAACAGTTATCTATAATGGACTTATCAGGGAGAACCGCATTTTGAATTTTCTGAGCATAACTGATGCTGTCGGTAATTTCCTGATTTTTAATGGCAATCTCATCCCTTTGATTTGTAATCTCTATATTCTTTTGCTCAATTAAGTTTTCATGTCTCCTGCTAATTCGCCGTGCAATAATAGATGCAGAGATGGCAATTATCAATCCAATAATAAGGGAGCCAATGGTATATTTATCTCTTAACGTCTTAAGTTCTGATGAGATAGCATTAATGTTTTCATGTGCATTTACATACCAATCTGCACCTTTTATGGGAACAGTATATATGATGTCCGTTCTCATTTTACCTTGTATAAAAATGCCTCCGGCTGGTTCACTCAAACCATAAATATCTCCAATATAACGCTCCTTATTAGTATCGATATTCTTAAAAACAAAGTCTTCTGTAAAAGTCATACCGACCGTCTTTGGGTTTGGATGACTAATCAACTGCATTTTTTTTGTATCATATATGCATAAGAATCCTTTATCGTGCTCCGTTCCGGTTATTGATGCCTGAAAATTATCAATGATAGAATCGATTGCCACTCCCCTGTTTATTTCTTTTTCAAGAATTAAAGCCATACGTTCTGCCTGACGTTTATTGACATCAATCTGTAATTTTACGTAGTGCTTCTGAAAGTAGTTGATCGAAATATTGATTCCTATATATCCAAATACAAATACGATTAACCCTACACCCAGAAAGGTATATAAGGACAGTTGAGTTCTATTTTGCATGCTTATGTATAATGTGTGTGATAAGGTATGAATTTTTCTATGGCATTTATAACGAGGAAAGTCGCTTAATTGTTTCTCATCTTGGCTCGTATGGCGACATAGAAAATATCAGATCTTAATTCTGAAGCATATACTAAGCGTACAATACACTTTATTCACCAGATGACACTTACAAGATGCCTATAGTCATCAGGTGAATGTGTAACACTGGAACTCTGAACCCAAAACTTTGAACTCACCACTAACTACAATCTATTCCGGTATATAAATAATCTCTCCATTCTCCAGTTGATAAGCCACACCTACCCGCTTGCCTTTATTACCGGACGATGAACTTTCATCCGAGGCTTTGTAGGTATCTATCTTCTCCCCTTTCTTGGTAATGATTTCCATGTTTTCCTGCCCCGGATTTTTCACCATGGTAAAATCATCTTTTGAGAACATCTCTGTCATTTTATACCTAGCTACCAAAGCCACCATCAATGCCAGGGCAAATACCATGGCCACATCAAACAGGTTGGATACGGTTGCCATTGGATCAATATCTTCTTCTTGTAAAAAACGTTTTGAACGACGCATGTTTTTGTTTTTTAGCTGACGGCTACTTGCTGATAGCGATGTTCAGCCTGGTTAATAAAATTAGCTGATGGCGGCTAGCTACCAGCTAGATTAATCAATAGGTTCTAATTGAGTATTGCAATCAGTGGCGGGCAACTTAGTTAGTATTTCTATTCATCGGATGACATTTACAAGATGCTTATAGTCATCAGGTGAATGTACACTCCCAAACTCCTCAACCCTAAACACTGAACACTGAACACTAAACACTAAACACAGAACTCTAAACTCTACTTTCTCTTCTTCAACAATTCCACCACAAACTCCAGATTATTAATATCGGCAGCAAACCAGCGGCGCTTGATCTGAAGTACAATAAAACCAACTGCTCCAATCAATAAGCCGATAACCGTAGTTGCAAAAGCCACCTGCATATTACTGGCCATGGAAGCGATATCGCCCGATGCCAATCCGACCAGTGCCGGTCCCATGGGAATTAAAGTACCCATTAAACCAAGGATAGGCCCGAGCTTAGCCAGAGTTTGACTACCTGCCAACTCTTTTTGGCATTGGATCTCAAAATCGTTTAGTGTTTTATCGAAATACACCTCTTCGGGTATGCTTTTCAATAATTTCTTTAAATAAATGGCACTGATTAGCTTGTCCGATGCCGGTGCGCGTTCCAGCTCCTCACGCACGTTATCATGATTCAATCCATCAAATACCGAACGCATTTGTTTGTTGAATTTCAGTTTGTGGATATACATGCTGTAAAAGGTACCAATCAGTATTAGTGCTCGTCCAAAAAATAAGAGCAACAATACTATTACCGGTATTAATAGTCCGGTTGATATCCAGTATAAGATTTTAGTTATTTCGTCCATTTTATAAATATGTTGATTCGTTTATTTGTTTGTCGATTTGGGGTTGCTTTGGGAAAGTGATTCGATAAAATCAATCTTAATGACCCAACTGCTTTTGGATTCGTTTTAGCCTAATCCGATACCAAAACGTACCGGCTATTATTCCGGTAACCACAGTAACTACTATTATTAGTAAACCGTCGTAAGCAAGGCTACTATCGGGTGCCTGGTTAACCGGCAGGCGGAGCATAATCACTGACAATATAATGCCTCCTATTAACTGTAACAGGTGAAGGATAAATTTCATCTCCAACTGCAGGTCAAACTCAGGTATAAGCATTCTGAATCCCCAACCAAGCAAATAGATAAGTACTACAGCCGCGAATGCAATGATGCCAGCCAGTAATTGAAAGTCAATACTATGTAACTGCAAAAAGACCAGGCTTTCGAGATAAAACAGCGCAGGAAAGATGATGATACCGGGCAGATAAATGGCATACCTGAGAAACTTTTTCACCGGCTCGTTATAATGCCAGCGTATCATAAAAATACTGATAAGCAGACCACTCAAGGCCTCTATAATCTGAAGTACGGTGAAATCTGTCATTAAGCCGGCATTTGACAGTGTAGCTCTAAAGCTCTTATAGCTTTGTTCAATAGCCCAATGGTGCATCAGGTAGATAAACAAAGTAACGGCCACTAACCAACTCCAAAGCAGCCAGGGCTTACGAAATAATTGTAATTGAATAGCGAATGATGCTATAGCCAGTACAAATAATATAACTACCAGTGTTTGCATGAAATTAGTTCTGAGTTCTTAGTACTCAGTGCCTGGTGCTCTTAGTATTGAACACCAGGCATCGGGCATTTATTTAAATTAATTTACAGGAGCCTTTCCTCTGCGACGACGAATAAATACGATGATTAGTACTAATACGATTAAGGCTATACCACCCACCGTTTTGATATCGATATGCATGGTTAGATCCGTTTCCTGCTTTGGCAGAACTTTTTCATCCTTCTTCAATACTACTTTGTCTTCCGTTGCTTCTTTTCTTGCTTCACGAACATTGTCTATCTCTTTCATGTAGGCCTGCTGCATCTCAGCCGATAATTGCTCGTTGATAAAGGCACGTAACTTGGTATTGTCACACACAAAGCCACTACATCCTGCCTCATGCTTTTTAACCAGTTCGGCATGCAACTGTGTCATGGCTTTAACCTGTTCCGGTGTTGCTTTCCACATTCCTTTACGCACTGTTTCCAGCATTACAGCAGTCATTTCCTGTAAAGCATACGGGTTTTCTTTCTCAAAGAAATCATGAACCTGCAGGTTGAGCTTATCCTCTACATATACATCATACAGGTCGCTCCACAGGCGTTCTTCCACCACTGATGGTTTCATCACATTCCAGCCAAAGGTATTGCGGAAAGTTTCGGCAAAGGAAGCTGCTGATGAGGCACCTCCTTTCATGTACTCTTTAATGTAGCACTCGTTTAATAAAGTGGTACGGCTCTCCACTCCTATTGCTTCTTTTAATCCCTGCACACGCGGGTTGGACGAATTACGGAAATCATTAAAGTAAGACTCTGCATCGTTACCAGTTACTTCTTTCACTGCCAGGTTCAGTCCTCCCATGAATTCATACACATGGTCGAGGCTTAAAGCACCCCAGGTATTACTCTGGCGAGGCTGCACCACAGCTTCGGTGTTCAGCAGGGCCGCTTCAAATACGCCTTTATTAAAATCACCCCAGGCTTCGTCACTGCCATACACAGCACCCATATTATTAATATAGGTTTGTGCAACTGTTTTAGTGCTGTCCCAGCGATCGCTGCTCTCGACCATACCCATTATGGCAGCACCGTAGTTACCGTTGACTCCTCCAAACACCCGTTGTCCGGCATAAGCACGTGCCTCTTTGGGAGAAAAACCTTTTTTGATCAGCAGCTTCTCTGCATCTGCCATTCCTTTCAAAACAAAGTTTTGCCCTTTATCTTGTCCAGCTTCAGCAGCCATGGCAATAGCCCGGTTAATAATAATCAGGCGCGAAGCTGCCAGATCGCGCAACTGTCCTGACGTTTGGACCACCACATCAATACGCGGACGTCCCAGTTCCTCTTCCGGCATTAATCGCAGGTCATTCATTTTACCCCGTGGTGTCCATACCGGCTCTACCCCTAGCATATAAAGTATCTGTGCAATGGTAGTTCCTTCCGATTCGATGAAACTACCAGCCCACAAGGTAAAACTGATTTTCTCCGGGTACTTGTCGTGCTTCTTTTGGTAATCGGCCAACAAATCATCTCCCAGTTTCTTAGCTACTTTCCAGGCTTCTTTGCTTGGTGTTTGTTCTGCATTAACCGATGTCAGGTTGCGCCCTGTTGGTACACTCTCGGGGTTAGCAACCGGATCTCCTCCTGGTGATGGTGGTGTATAGCCACCATTTAAGGCATTTAAGATTCCCCGCATTTCTTTATCCGGGCTGTTTGCTAACTCATTCTTTTTGGCAACAATGGACTTTAATGTGCTTTCCACATTCAAAACCGCCATGGCAAAGGCTTCTTCTTTAGGATCGGTCGGCTCTTCTTTTGGGGTCGCTCCCGAATTGCCATCCGTCTTCTTATCCTTTGCGTGATCATGCTTTGGTCCTTTTTTCTTACTCGCCGAAGCATGCGAATGTACCACTTTGTTCTCTTCCTTTTCTTTTTTAGCTGCCTGCTTAGCTTTCTTTGCTGCCATGCGGCGGGCCTGTGCTTCTTTGGCTGCCTTGTCTTTTGCTGCTTTCCAGGCTTTAGCCCGATGCAGGTCAGCGGTTGCGACAAGACTTTTCAAGGCCGGTTCCATATTACCGGTTTCAATTATCTCCGCAACAAATCTCTCAGATCTATTGGTATAATTACTTCTGAACCAAGTCCGATTACGCAATTGCTCGCGGGTTACAGCTTCTTTTTGCACATCAACTTCCGCCAGATGATAGGCCAGCTCATCGGTATGCATCATCAGAACTGTTTCATCCAGCTTAGCCTTAGTATAAGGTTCTCCCATGGTATAAAGTCCGCCGGTTACTTTCTCATGCGACAGCTCCTCCAGGAAATTAAGGATACGCACCATCTCTTCGTCAGAGTATGGTTCCGATACCGTATTATCCAGCCCCAGTTCATCGTGCATGCCTTCCTCAACAATCATTTTCTTAACCGATAGAGCATACTCACGTTTTAAAGCTCCTTTGGCGGAGGTATACTGATTCATTTTCTGCATCAGTATTTGCTTCGACTCCATGGCATTGGCTGACATAAACGGTGGTGTCAGGTAAGTTTGCAGGGCCGCATAACTGCGACGCTTGGCAATCATGCCCTCACCCACGTTACTGATGGTGTACACGTAGTTGTGCGGTGTGGTACCAATCAAAGGATCTGTCCAGTCGTAATCCGATAATGCGATTTGCTTGCCCGGTGTAAACTCTAAACTGCCATGCGTCCCAAAATGGAAGACGACATCAGCCTTAAATTCTTTCTGTATCCATAGATATGGAGCAATATAAGTATGCGGTGGAGCTACTTTCGCCCCGTGAATCAACTGAAATGTATTATCACCCAAACCCGGCATTTGCTGTGGCAGCAATGCCACATTTCCAAACTGCACACGTGCTATGGCGATGTATTCCTGCTCATCTTTATAAACGGCCATATATGAACCCGGTGCTTTACCATAGCGCTCTTCCACATCAGCAATCATCTCGGGTTGAAGCGCTTCTTTGCACCACTGATTATAGTCGCTTACATTAACCAACTCTGGTTGACCGGTGGCCAGGTAGTTATCAAAAGCACCAACAGCATAGGTGCCCAGCACCGGCCCTTTTTTCATTACAATCTTTTCAAACGATGGATAATCCTTTGGCAGATCACCCAAGTTGTAACCTTCCTTTTGCATACGCAGTAACACGTTGTGCAACGATGGTAGCACTTCCATATTGGCGGCGGTCAGGGCGCTTTTTCCGGGTCCTTTAAAATAGACAAAGGCCACTTTTTTGTCGGCATTATTCTGATCCTGCAATTGAAGATAGTTCTCAACAATCTGCCCGAAATTCTTTAAACGATTAGGTACGGCTTTAAATATCAGGAAGCCATTAGCATCTTCATACTCGGCAAACACAGCATAAGGTACAATACCTCCGTCAAATTCCGGCATAGTGACGCTCTGACTTAAAAGGCCACCCATCATGCCGTTTTTATCCGTTAACCAATCCTCGTAACGTTGATGAACAGTTATCGGGCAAAGCACCGGAATATTTTGTTTTTTCAGCCACTGATTTATCAACACAGCCGATCCGCCCATTGATAAGCGACCGTGTGGCATGTAAACAATCATATCGGGGCTGATTTCTTTCATATAGTTTAATCGCCCGCGGAATCCTGACACCGGATAGACATTAAGCTGGCGACTCTCCAGTTCGTGAATCAGACTATTCAGATGGTCGCGGTTGGCATTAAAGGGTCCGGGAATACTGGTGAAGAAGAGTACATTTTTCTGCCCT
The DNA here is from genome assembly GCF_982718395.1 of Carboxylicivirga sp. Taxonomy (NCBI): domain Bacteria; kingdom Pseudomonadati; phylum Bacteroidota; class Bacteroidia; order Marinilabiliales; family Marinilabiliaceae; genus Carboxylicivirga; species Carboxylicivirga sp. The sequence goes on along the minus strand of NZ_CEXQWX010000137.1, from coordinate 71 downwards.
TCTTTATGAAAACCTTCTTTTTGACAGTAGGCCTCAAATTCGCTAACCTTCTCAAAGGCCACATCCTCATC
>NZ_CEXQWX010000136.1:0-16363 GCF_982718395.1 Carboxylicivirga sp. | reverse complement strand
ATATTTCTCTTCATATGAGTAAATTATAATAACATTGTTTTAAAGGTCCTGTTTTAATATTAAAGCAGGACTTTTTTTATAACTGGCTTATTATTAGGCCATGAAAAAACTGAACCATTTTGTTGTCTGGCCTGTTCTACAGGTCAAATGAATATTTATCTGATCAAATGCTTCGCTAATTCGTTTTATTTAATATTTTTATACTAATTTTCAAGATTGAAACTAGTGTTATAACTAAATATAGAGTACTAATCTTATTTGATTATGAGAAATGTAATGACCAAATCTACCATTTATTTTTTGGCTTTGTCTATTAGTGTTTTATCGTTTACTGCTTGTAATTCAGGTCAGAAAAAGCAAAAGGCAGAAGAGCAGGAGATCGTTGAATCAGTTAATGTGGATGGAAAATTAGTGGATGATTTCAAAAAGTCAAAGTTGATTTTTTATTCTTTACCATCGCCTCTTGAAACAGCCATGCTAATCAAGCGTGCTGGGGCTACATATAATCATGATTTATTAAATCCAATATCGAATATAGATAAGTACTCAACTAATCGCCAAATGGCCTTGAATCTGGGTATATATTCTGCCGATTTAAGCTATACCAGCCTGTTTGATCAGACACAAAGCTCTATCAGGTATATGGCGAATGCTAAGAAATTAGCCGATGCATTAGGTATTATGGATGCTATTGATGAAGAAACCTTGGTTAAGTTGGAAGAAAATATGGATGACAGGGATGTAATGCTTGATATTATATCAGAAACATTTATGTCTTCTAATGCATATTTAACGGAAAATGACCGACCTGCAATCGCTGTTATGGTGCTTGTAGGAGGATGGGTTGAAGGTTTATATTTAGCAACTCGCTTAACCAATGGATCAATAGAGAATAATAAGCGTTTGATTGATCGTATAATTTATCAAAAGCTTAGTTTGTATACGGTAATTAATCTACTGGAAGAATACGAGAGTAATGAAGATGTAAAGTATATTCTTAACCGTATTTCAGAGTTAAATGAGATTTTTGAGAAAGTAGAGATTAATACATCTAATGTAGAGGCTGAGACCAACGCAGAAACAAAGGTTACTACCATTAAAGCTGAATCAGAAGCTGTTATTTCTCCAATTGTGTTTGATGAGTTGATGAAGAAAGTTGAGGAGATTCGAACCGAATTCATTTCTTAATTTTTGAAGTTCCAGGTATGCGTATTATTATATTATTGACGATACTGCTTCTTAGTGGCTCAACTTTATTCGGACAATGCATAAACTTTGCACGTAATGTAGGTAAAGAGCAGTTAGGGGATTATATTCACGATGGAAATTACAATGCTACAGTTCTGGAAGAAGGTGAAAAGGCCGAACTTTATAAGACCTTTTTTAGCGATCAAAACTATAGGATTGCAATAGCAAAAGTAGAGCAATTGCCTGATATTCATTTCAGAATTTTGGATAAAGAAGGAAATGTTCTATTCGATAATATGGAACACAATTATAGGTTAGTATGGGATTTTAAAGTTGAATCAACCCAAATGCTGATTGTTGAACTAACTGTTTTGGAGAAAAATCCTCCATCAGAAGAGTTAATTAATGGTTGTGTATCTGTACTGTTTGGGCTGGAGTCTGGTAAAAAGAAGAAGAAGAAGTAAACAAATCAAATCAAAAAAATATAAGAGCTCTATTACGATAGAGCTCTTTTTATATATGGTTTAAGATACGTACCGGTATAAGACTCTTTGCAATCGATTAGTTGCTCGGGAGTGCCTTCAAAAACTATATGCCCCCCTTCATTTCCACCTTCTGGCCCTAAATCAATTATCCAATCTGCTGATTTGATGATGTCCATATTGTGCTCAACAATGATAAGAGAATGCCCTTTTTTGATAAGGGCAGAAAAGGCTTCCAGAAGCTTTTTTATATCATGAAAATGGAGGCCCGTTGTTGGTTCGTCGAAAATAAACATGGTTGGCTGGCTTTTTTCATTTGAAAGAAAGAATGCCAGTTTCACACGCTGACTTTCGCCACCACTTAATGTGCTTGACGATTGACCTAGTTTGATGTAACCCAAACCAACGGCCTGTAACGGTTTTAATCGACGGATTATTCTCTTTTCTGCAGTTTTGTTATTTTGTTCGAAGAAAGTAATGGCTTCGTTAACACTCATTTCAAGAATGTCATATACATTCTTATCATTATACTTTACTTCCAGCACATCATCCTTAAAACGTTTACCTTTACAGCTTTCACATTGCAGAACGATGTCAGCCATAAATTGCATTTCTACTTTTATGGTTCCTTCTCCCTGGCACTCATCACATCTTCCTCCATCAATATTAAACGAAAAATGCGAAGGCTTAAAACCATTGTTTTTGGCAGCTTGTTGATCTGCCATTAATTTCCGGATTTCATCGTAAGCTTTCAGGTAAGTGGCTGGATTTGAACGAGAACTTTTTCCAATAGGGTTCTGGTCAACAAATTCAATTTCAGTTATCTTATTAACACTACCCTCAAGCATATCAAAAGAACCGGTTTTGTCCGCATAGCCTCCAATACGCTTTTTAAGAGCGGGGTACAGAATTTTCTTTACCAATGATGACTTTCCACTTCCAGAAACACCAGTCACAACCGTCATAATATTAAGTGGAAAAGTAGCCGTTATATTTTTTAGATTATTTTCGTTGGCGCCTGTAATTCGGATATAATCGTTATGAGGGCGTCTGGAAATTGGAACCGAAATTTCTTTAGTACCGTTCAGGTATTGAGTTGTTAAACTTAGTTCTGATGCTTCCAGTTGCTTAAAATCTCCCTGAAAAACTAATTCCCCGCCATGCAGGCCGGCCAATGGACCTATATCAATTATCGTATCTGCTGACCGAATAATATCTTCATCGTGTTCAACTACAATTACAGTGTTTCCCACTGTTTGTAAATCTTTAAGAACATTGATTAATAATTCAGTATCACGCGAATGCAAGCCTATGCTTGGTTCGTCCAGAATGTATAATGACCCAACCAGGCTACTGCCTAGACTTGTGGCTAGGTTGATACGTTGGCTTTCTCCACCTGATAATGTTGATGATAATCGGTTAAGAGTTAAATATCCCAGACCTACATTACAAAGGAATCGCAGGCGGCTTGTAATTTCATTTAATATTCTTTTTGACACTTTAGCATCATGCATGTCAAGTTCCAGTTTATTAAAGAACTCAGAAAGCTCGCTTATAGACATCATTACAAGTTCATGTATGCTCTTGTGTCCAACTTTGACCCAGCCGGCTTCTTTTTTCAGGCGGGTACCTTTACACGATGGACATGTTGTTTTTCCACGATAACGTGATAGCATTACCCGGTATTGAATCTTATATTGCTTCTCTTCAACGTGTTTAAAGAATTGATTCAATCCTCTGAAATATTCGTTACCGGTCCATAAAAGTTCTCGTTGTTGAGGACTTAGTTCATAGTACGGACTATGCACAGGAAAATCAAAATGATGGGCATTCTGAATTAACCTGTCTTTCCACGCTTTCATTTTATCACCCTTCCAACATGCAACCGCATCTTCAAATATGGATAAGCTTTTGTTAGGAATTACTAAATCTTCATCAATACCTATGACGTTACCAAAACCTTCACATTCCGGGCATGCACCCACCGGGTTGTTAAAGGTGAACATATGCTCAGAAGGAATTTCAAACTCAATACCATCGAGTTCAAATTTGTTTGAGAATGATTTTGTATAAGTGCCATTTTCTCCATAAGTTTTTACAAAACACTCACCTTTACCTTCGTAAAAAGCAGTTTGAACTGAATCAGCCAACCTGCTTAAGGTGTCTTCATCGTCAGATGCTGAAAGTCGATCAATAACGAGGTTAATTTCTTTGCACGAAGTCGACATTTGGTCTTGTTTCTCTAGTATTTCATCTATTCGAACGAATGAATCATCAATTTCAACCCTACTAAAACCTTGTTTTAATAATATTTCAAGATGTTCCGTACATTTTCTGTCATCGGAATAAATGATAGGAGCCAAAATACTCAACCTGGTACCTGCTCCTATATCAGCAATGTATTCAACTACGTCGCTGGTGTAGTGCCGTTTAACTACCTGACCGCTAACAGGTGAAATAGTTTTGCCAATTCGTGCAAACAGGAGTTTGATATAGTCGTATATTTCTGTGCTAGTACCAACTGTGGAGCGAGGATTACGTGTATTAACCTTTTGCTCAATAGCAATTGCAGGTGGAATGCCTTTGATAAAGTCAACTTCTGGTTTATCAAGTCGTCCAAGAAACTGTCGGGCATAAGAACTTAAGCTTTCAACATATCGTCTTTGCCCTTCAGCATACAAGGTATCAAAAGCCAGGGAAGATTTACCACTTCCTGAAACTCCTGTAATTACAATGAACTGATTTCGTGGGATTTTGAGATCAATATTTTTTAAATTATGAACCCGTGCACCTTTTACGGTTATATTCTTCTCCTGCATTAGATCGTACTATTTTGTGGCACCAAAGATAAATAACAGCCAATTAGAAAGGAAACAATTCTTTATTGAATAAGTTGAAATTAGGAGTGCTTTCAAAAATCTTTCAGAGTTGGCTAATTAATACTATAAATTGACCAATAAGTAAAAGCTCTTACCAATTGCTCATCTTCTCGAAAAGGTTTAAATGCGTTGGTTTGGTGAGTTTGATTGTTTTATTTAATTAATGACGCATTTAGGATTGAGATTAATGAAATAAAATCCTGTTTGGTTTTTAATTTTTTTTTTACTTTTTTTACAACCGAAAACAGTCATTTACCATTTTTTAAAATATTCGCCTATCGAAGCACCTTTACAAGATGTTTAAAAGTTAAGAATATGGAAAAGCAATTAGTGCTTTCTGATGAGCAACTTGTGAAGGATTTTGTTGCCGGTAATTGTAGTTCAATTGATAAACTAATAGAGCGGCACAAGGCAAAGATTTTTTCCTACATTGTAATGTGTGTTAAGCAGCAGGAATTAGCTGAAGATATTTTTCAGGAAGCTTTTATCCGCGTGATCAGAACTCTAAAGAACGGTCGTTACTCAGATAATGGTAAATTTTCATCCTGGGTGATGCGTATAGCACACAATCTAATTATTGATCATTATCGAAAGCAAAAGAATCAGTCGGTTATTTCAAACGATAATTATGAGTACGATTTATTTAACTCTACTCAATTTTCGGATGCTTCCGTAGAGGAAAGAATGGTTACTGATCAGGTTTTGAGTGAAGTTGGAAAATTGGTTAATCTTCTGCCTGAAAATCAAAAAGAGGTAGTGGTAATGCGCCATTATCGCGATTTAAGTTTTAAAGAAATTGCGGAAGAAACAAATGTGAGTATTAATACTGCACTTGGTCGTATGCGATATGCATTAATGAATTTGCGTCGTTTGGCTGAAGAAAGAAATATTTCTTTAACCTTATCGTAGACCATACAATATTTGCTTATGCACTACGTTACTAATTATGTAACATTTAAGAAAGTGCCTATGAGCGAAACAACTACTCACGATTTTTTAGCCAACGAAGAGGAGGCTGGTTATTGGTTGTCAGTTTACGACAAGCTACCCGATGCATTGTTTAGTAACGTGGATGTTGTACCACATTCATTTATTGTGTCAAAAATTAAGGCTTTTGCGCGTGCATATAAGCCAATTAAAGTGTTGGGAATAGAAAAAGGATTAATGATTAACTAGTCATAGAAAGATTTGGCAAAACTATGAAATGCCCCTTTCTTCTTGATAATTCTTACCCAAAATGCATTAATAAAACCGGATCCGTATCCGGTTAACTGAATTAATGATGCCCATGTACTTAAAATAGCAACATGGGCATTTTTAGTACGTATAAGTGCATCAGTCAAAATTATACCTGGAAATAATATAAATGGTAAAAAGAACCATTGACTGATAAATATTGCAAATAGCAGTAACAGGGGATAGCCTATAGTAAAAACTGATGGCAATATATGAACTGGTTTAAGTGTGCCGGTATGAAGCAATGATAAATCAATTCGAGCTATTCCTGAATTAAAAACCTGCTTAAAGAAGGCTTTGAAATGTGTCCGGCGTTTGTGGTAAACATGCGCTTCCTTTATCAAGCCAACCGAATAATTGCTTTTCATGATTCTCATGCTTAAATCAAGGTCTTCACCAAAGCGCATATTGTTAAAGCCATTAACTGATTTAAAAACTTCCTGACGAACTCCTAGGTTAAAGCTACGCGGATAAAATTTATCCATCTTCCTGCTTCCACCTCTGATACCTCCGGTTGTAATTGGGGAAGTCATTGAATAACTGATGGCTTTCTGAATAGGCGTAAAAAAAGGATGGGATTCATCTGGTCCACCAAAACAATCAAGTGCTTGTATATCTAGGTGTTCTAATACGTGATTAAAATAGTTAGATGGTATAATACAATCACTATCGAAAAAAATCAAGTATTCACCTTTCGCTTTGGAAGCACCATGATTTCGTGCAGGACCAGGCCCTTGGTTTTCTTGCGTATAATAATGAAGATCAAGCTGATTAAAATACGGTTCGATTACATCTTTACAAGGGGTTGAGGAACCATCTTCAACAATGATAACTTCAAAAACAGACTTTGCAGATTGTAATGTGAGAGACTCAAGAAGTTCAACAATTTCGTCTGGTCGATTGTATATAGGAATAATTACTGAAAATTGCATGTGGGCTTCGTTATAGCTGCAAAGATATGAATTATTAGTGTTTCAAAAGGTTATTGAAAGTTAAAGCTTACACAATATCAATATATAACAGAAACCATTATTCTCTTGTTAAAATCAACATAGGATCACCAACAATATTAGAATAGATAGGTCTGTACCGGTTTGTGTCATAAAACTTGCTGACATTCACCTTCTTAGTGCTCTCACCATTTTCATCTTTTTTAACAGCTTCAATTGAAATGTGATTGTACTTACCATCGTTAATACAAACCATTTGACCAGACATTCCCTCTATAATCAGGTCCATTGCCAGGTTAGCATAGGCAGTTGGTACAATAGAATCAAGAGCATCCGGTTCACCTGACCTCACTAAATAACCCAATTTCTGGTTAATGATATTAATGGTTTTTCCCTGATTGAATTTTGGAGATAACCGTTTCAGTTGCTGTCCGATATCTTCACCAATTCCACCTAGTTTTTTATGCCCGAAGGCATCAGTTTCCTGACTGCTATAGATAATATTACCCCCTTCGTAGCTTGCCCCTTCAGATACCAATACTACAGCATACTTACTGGGATTATTATTTCGATCTTCGACCATAAGAGCTGTTAACTGCTCAATGTTAATTTTGTGTTCAGGTATTATGCAGCGGTCAGCAGCACCACCTACGGTAGGTAAAAGAGCTGAGAAGCCAGCGTTGCGGCCAAATACTTCCAGTACAAGAAAGCGTTCATGAGATCCTGCACAAGTTCGAAGAGCATGAGTTAGTTCAATTGTGCGAGTAATGCATGTGCTAAATCCAATACAGTATTCAGTTCCAGGTACATCGCCGTCCATTGTTTTTGGAATACCGATTGTTCGAACACCTTCGTGATGAAGGCGAACAGCGTAACTTAGTGTGTCATCTCCACCTATTGGAATTAAATAATCAATCCCCAGGTATTTTAGGTTTGAAACTGCCTCCTTTGTTAAGTCATTAAACTCATCTTTATATATTGACTTTAAATGATCCGGAATATCGTTCAAATGTACTTTATCCGCTTTTGTGCGACTCGAATGTAGAAATGTACCTCCTGTTCTTCCCAGTCGATTGACTATATGATCATTGAGAATCATACAATATTCCTGCTCTTCAAAGGGAAGGAGTGGGTTAATGGATATAACACCTTTCCAGCCATTTTTGATACCTATTACTTTAAAGCCTTCCCGAGTTGCACGAATAGTTATGGCTCTGATAGCAGGATTTAAACCTGGAACGTCACCACCACCTGTTAAAATTGCAATTGTTTTGGAACTGTGCTTCTTTAAAATCATAGCTGAGAAGTTTAATGATGTCGTTTGTTCCTACAAGATATTATCTAAAAAGCTGCAAATCAATGTTGATTAAGGAAAAATGACGATAAATTAAATGTTTTTATGACTTAGCGGGTAGTTGCTATCGATATGTTAATATTATCTCCACCTTGTTTGAAATATTAATCAAATTCACTCTAAATAAGTTAAAGATTGTAAATTGTTTATAAGGAGTTTTTCAGTTTTGAAAAAATATCGGCAAATTTGCACATCTTTTTAAAAGATGTTTTAAAACATATTTTGATAGGATTCAAAAGTATAAAACAATACAAGACAGTATGATGATTAAAAGTCCACTTCAGATTGCACGTGAGAATTATGTGCCAAAGATGCCATCTTCGTTAAATGGTGGTGTTAAAATTGTTGAAGGAAAAGCTACTGAATCTGTAGCTGATCAGGAAGATATAAAAAAGATATTCCCGAATACTTACGGGATGCCTGTATTAAATTTTGAACCTGGCGATGATAAAGCGTATTCAGCACAGAATGTTGGTGTAATCTTATCTGGTGGTCAGGCTCCGGGAGGACACAATGTAATCTCTGGACTATATGATGGATTGAAAAAACTTAATTCAGATAATAAATTGTACGGTTTTCTTGGTGGACCTGGTGGTTTAGTAGATAACCAGTACATTGAGTTAACAGCAGATATTGTTGATCATTACCGTAATACTGGTGGTTTTGATATTATTGGTTCGGGACGTACAAAATTAGAAGAGGAAGCACAATTTGAGAAGGCTCTTGTGAATTGCAAAGAGTTGAACATTACTGCTTTGGTAATTATTGGTGGTGATGATTCAAACACAAATGCTTGTGTATTGGCAGAATACTACAAAAATAAGGAAGCAGGTGTTCAGGTTATTGGGGTGCCAAAAACAATTGATGGTGACCTTAAAAATGAAATGATTGAAACTTCATTTGGTTTTGATACAGCCTGCAAAGTATACAGCGAATTAATTGGTAATATTCAGCGTGATGCTAATTCAGCTAAAAAATACTGGCACTTCATTAAGTTGATGGGACGTTCGGCTTCACATATTGCTTTGGAGTGTGCATTGCAAACTCAGCCAAACGTAACGATTGTATCTGAAGAAGTTGAAGCAAAGCAGCAAACATTGGATGATGTTGTTAGTTACATTGCAAATATTGTTGCGAAGCGTGCTGAAAATGGTGATAACTTTGGTACTGTATTAATACCGGAAGGTCTTGTTGAATTTATTCCGGCAATGAAAAAGTTGATAGCTGAATTAAATGACTTCTTAGCTCATAATGAAGAAGCTGTTAACGCCTTGGAAGGAAATAAAGAAAAACGAGAGTTTGTAGCTAAACGTATTTCAGAAGAATCTCGTGAGGTATTTGTTTCATTACCTAACTCAATTGCTAATCAGTTGATGCTTGATCGCGATCCACACGGTAATGTGCAGGTTTCGTTGATTGAAACGGAAAAAATGCTAATCGACATGGTGAAGGCTAAGTTGAAGAAAATGAAGAAAGCTGGTGAATTTAAAGGTAAATTCAAAGGTCAGCCTCATTTCTTTGGCTACGAAGGTCGTTGTGCTGCTCCTTCAAACTTCGATGCTGATTACTGTTATTCATTAGGTAACACCGCTTCGATGTTAATTGGCGAAGGAAAAACTGGTTACATGGCATCAGTACGTAACTTAACAGCTCCATCAACAGAATGGATTGCCGGGGGAGTACCTGTTACCATGATGATGAATATGGAAAAGCGTCACGGTGAAATGAAGCCAGTAATTCAAAAAGCATTGGTACAACTTAATGGAGCTCCGTTCCAGAAGTTGGTTGAAAGCCGTGAAGAGTGGGCGATCAACACTAACTATGTTTATCCTGGCCCAATTCAATATTTTGGACCATCTGAAGTTTGTGATATTACTACTAAAACGCTTAAGTTTGAACAAGAATAAGTAAGATTTAATAATATAACCCGTAACTAATGTAGTTACGGGTTTTTTATATATTTTTGCGCAAATAGTTATTTAAGTATTCAATTTCCTTTTTATAAGAATCATGTCGAAAATTGTAACACTTTCCGAAGCAGCTTCCATAGCTTTACATTCAATGGTTTTAATTGCACGTAGCGATAAAAAGCTTAATGTCAATCAAATATCTGAGGCTATTGATAGTTCTAAGCACCACGTGGCGAAAGTGATGCAACGACTGGCCAAGGAGGATTTTGTTGCATCAAATAGAGGGCCAAGTGGTGGATTTGTATTGAAGCAAGAGCCAACGGAAATTTCTTTATTGATGATTTATGAAGCAATTGAAGGAAAAGTAGCCATTCAATCTTGTCCGGGTGATAAACGATCATGTATCATTGGTGCTTGCATGTTAGGCGACTTATCACGTAATATGACCAAAGAATTTAAAGAATATATGGAAAGCCACTTTCTGAATGAATACCTGTAATTTCATCATGAGTTTTCCTTTTTAAGCCATTTGTTATTGTGCTTAATTTTAATGTTTTGCTGGAGTAGTATTCGCTCCAGCTTTTTTATTTTATTAGGTGAGAAATATAGGGATACAGATTTCGTTTTAATTTCTTCACCTTCAAAAAAAGAGATGCTAGTTCGATAATAAGTCAGCATATATGTGAAGCTGATATTAACAATGTTTTTAAGGTGAATTGTATTCAATTGGTTATTAAGTACATGATTCTTTGTGATTAGATGTTCATGCTTAATGATCAGCATCTTTCCTTTTATATTATAAGAAAGGAAAAGTGATATCAAATAGATTGCACTCCAGGAGCCAATGATAACGAATGGGAGAGATGTGTATAAAGTATTTATTACAGGAAGCGTTAATCCAAATAATAAGGTGTAAGAGGCAAAAGGAATGAGCAAATAAGCATTAGGTTTAAGCGAAATCAGAGGTTCAGAATAGCGAGTGTGAGTAAGATCTAATTCATTTTTGTATTGCACATTATGAGGAGATTTAAATCCTCTAAAAACTTTATTGGCAGGATCCTGATTTAGAAGCTGGCATAATTCGAGGTATAATTCAGGTAGCTTTGATCTAAAAGTTTCAGGCGCTTCGAAAAAATGCTCAACGGCAACCGAGAAGAATTCTTTAGTATTGGTTGATCCATAATTTCGAAGAAAATTGCTATTACCATTTCTCATTTTTACAATCTCCTCAAAAGCAGACTGTCTAAACTTATCCATGAGCCGGTGTACATTATAGCGCCGTCCTTGCGTTAAGAACAAATCAAGATCCAAGGCGTGAGCCATTTCGTGCAGACCCAAATTAACTTTATCTGTATGATCGGCATAACCTTGCTCAAAGTATTTCCATGAAAGTATGATCAATCCGGCCTGATTAACTTCTCCGCGATGATATCGACGCGTTAGCCTGTTATAATATGCATCTTCATGCACTAATATAGTTTTAAAACGTGCAAACCTTACATTGTCTAATCCAAATGTTAGTTGAATAGCCGAAGCCGAAATCAAAGTTTTCTTATGTAAGCTAAGTCTGGGAGCATTTGATGAAACCCAATTTCGATGCTTCATAAACTGAAGTACTCGTAATATAAATTCAGCCTTAAGGTTATCGGGTAATTTTTTATAGTAAATGAAATTATCCTCCAGAATTTGCTTGATCTTATTCCATTTAGGCGATTGCTGAGCGACTCTTAAACTTAACGTGTGAGAACGCTTAAATTTTAAGTACTCATTAGCAATAACAAGTATGGCAACAGCCATACCTCCCAAAAATATGAGGATGACGTAAATAGATTCTTTACTCATTTAACAAATGGATAGTGTGACAAGCAATAACACCGGCGGTTTCGGTTCTTAAACGACTATTACCAAGTGATATGGTTTCAAAGTGTGTTTTAGTGGCCAACTCAACCTCGTTTTCTGAAAAATCGCCTTCCGGACCAATGCAAAGAACACAATCAGTTCCGACTGTATAAGCCTGTTTTAAAGGTGTTTTATCAGACTCATGGCAATGTGCGATAAATCCTTGTGAGGTATGTGCGTGGTTCAAAAAGGTTTCAAAAGGTGTTAACTCATTAATTTTTGGCATATATGCCTTTAAAGATTGTTTCATTGCTGCTATCACAACACGTTCAATACGATCTGTTCTAACCTTTTTTCGTTCTGAGTGCTGACATAAAAGAGGCGTAATTTCATCAATGCCAAGTTCCATAGCTTTTTCTATCATCCATTCAAAACGGTCGTTACTTTTAGTTGGCGCAACAGCCAAATGAATTTTAAAAGGATGAGGAGGAAACGTTTTAGTTTCTACCTGTTTTAACTCACACTTTTTAGGATGAGCATCTAAAATCTGGCAAGTGAAATATTTACCTTTGCCATTCGCTACAACAATAGTATCACCCGCTTTATGACGCAAAACGTTAATGCAATGCTTGCTTTCAGTTTCATTTAATCGGCCTTCACCAATAAATTCAGGGTCGAAGAATAGCTCCATATTGAAATTCTTTTGCTGTAAAGATAAAGCTCTTTCTTAAGGTGATTTAGTTTGCAGTGAATTTTTACGCTCAAATATCCGAACAGGAATCTTGACTATAAATTCTGCACCCTTCGATATTTGTGATTCTACCCGAATTTCACCTTTCATTAATTGAACAAGACTTTTTGTAATCGATAGGCCTAATCCTGTTCCTCCATGTTTTTTTATAGTAGATTCATCAATTTGCCTGAATCGTTCAAATATGATTGCTTTATCTTTATCAGGAATACCAGGCCCGGTGTCTTTTACTGAGATCAGCAACTGTTGTTCTTCGTTAACTTCATATCCCACTTCGATAAATCCTTTCTCAGTAAACTTTATGGCATTCGAAACCAGATTAAGTAGAATCTGATATATGCGCAAAGGATCGGTATATATGTATAAAGGGCTTTCGTCAAGAGGTTTCTTTATTTTAAATTCGATTTGTTTCTGTAGGTTATTGCATAAGCTTAGCCCAACGCTATGTACTTCTTTAACCATGTCGTGAAGATTAATTTTGTCTTCGACTATCTTCAATTCACCAGATTCAATTTTACTAATATCAATAATATCATTGATCAATGTTAACAGGTTCTCGCCACTTCTCTTAATAAGGTTCAGATACTCATGTTGTTCGCTTGGGTTTAGTTGACTGTAAATCAATAAATCGGTAAAACCAAGAATTGCATTCATTGGTGTTCTGATTTCGTGTGACATATTTGCCAGGAAAGAAGATTTCAGTCGATCACTCTCTTCAGCCTTCTCTTTTGCTTTTTTTAATTCCGTTTCAAATGCTTTTTGGTCATTTATATTAAGGATGATACCAGTTATTCGTGTAGGTACTCCATTTGTGCTTGCTGTTATTTTGCCATGAATAGAGAACCAGGCAGCGCTTTTGTCCTTTTTTATTAAACGAGACTCACATTGGAAAACATCTGCATTGCCATCTTTGTGTGTGTAGTAGGCTTCTTTTACCTGTTCAATATCTTGCGGTAAAACATATTCGTGCCAGTTATCCAGCTTAAAGTCTATTTCAGAGGCAGAATCGTAGCCTAGTAACCTGGCAAATTGTTCACTGATGTATATGTTTTGGTTAACAAGGTCAATATCCCAAAGTCCTTCGTTGGCTCCTTTTATTGCTAATTCGAGCCGTTTTTCACTATCGATATAATTAATCTCGATTCTTTTACGCTTAATAATATCACCAATAAGAACCAGAATAATAGAAACAAAAACTATTAGAATGGAGAGAATGATGATTAATTCTTTTTTATAGGTTTTTATAAAGAGATTCTCTTGATTAATGATTTCTGCAACATCATCAATGTTAATAAGATCTAATTGATGCTTTTGTAACTGAAGGAAATCAATGATGGTGTGATTAGTTGGATGATTATGCACTTGTATTTTTCTGCTATTCAATATATCACCCATTAGTCTGGCCGATATTTGCCCTTGTTCTGCAGCTTTTAACACTTTACCACCCACAATGAGATTCGGAAATAAAAAGTCCCAATTACTATATATTGGAATATAAATCTCATCAAAAAAATATTTGCTTTCAAGCATCATCTCATTAGGAATACCATTGCGTTCAGTGTATAAACTTAAAAGGTAAATAGCCCTGTTATTAACAGGAATCTGAGCCAGAGTATTCTTTAACGTTGCAGGATTGGTGCTATTAATAATGCGATAAGTATAGGAACGTTCTTCACTTTCAAATGCGGTAATAAATTGATTTACAAAAATATTACCGGATAGTGTTTTATCTGAAATGACAATAATCTCTTCAATATCAGCCTGCAGTTCTTCAATTAGTTGTATGGTTCCGCTTATATCAATTAATTCATAAACTATTGCGTGCTTGGTTGTGTCAATAAGGTGAAGTTGTTCATTAATATCATTGACACCACAAAAAACAGCAGGCACATCGCCCCATATGTCTTTTCCGTACTTTAAAAAGAAATCGAAAGCATGATTGTCTGAACAAATGACACCATCCACCTGATGATCGTGATATTTCAGGTAGTACTGATCACGTAATGTATTGATGTAGGCTTCTGAATAAAAACGTTTGCTATCCATATATTCACAAAACAAACGTGTAGTCTGATCATGATGAAAATACTCAGAAATGGCATTGTTAATGTCAGCAGTCCATTTGAAGCCGCTGTGATACGAGTTAAGAATAACCACCTCTTTCAGGTTATCAGCTTTTGATTGAACTCCTAAAAGAACGATTAACAGTAAAAGAAAACATTTACCAATAACTTGTTTAATAAATAAAGTCATCAGATATGGGTTGTTTTAGTAACTTAAAGATACAGAAAGAAATTAAAAATACTAATGGGATTAATGACTTGAATAAAAGCCTGTTTACGTCTTGATAAATATGTCATAACTTGCGTGACTGATAATCAAATTTAAACCATATTATTATGAAATTATTGATCATTAGCACACTCTTATTGGCGCAGGTAAGTTTTACTTATGCACAAAATTGCAGAGCCTATATTCCTTATGACAAAGGCACTAAAACTGAATTAACCAATTACAATAAGAAAGGTAAAGTTGAGGGGATAATAAGTCAGGAAATAACAGAGGTTGAACATACTGGTGACAATAGTATATTCTCCATGCATCAAAAGGTGATTGATCCAAAGTCAAATGATGTAACCTTTGAGAATGATATGACTTTCAGATGCGAAGGCGGAACGTTCTATATTGATATGAACGGATATCTGGATCAAAAGCAGATGGAAGCTTATAGCGATATGGAAGTTAAGTTGTCGATGGATGAGATGGACATACCATCATCTTATACTGCAGGACAAAAATTGAAAGACGGAAAAATTGAAATGGAAGTAATTGGCGGCCCTATGCCAATTAGGATGTTGGTGAGTATCATTAACCGAAAAGTTGAAGGAGAAGAGCAGTTAACCACACCTGCAGGAACATTTGATTGTGTTAAAATCTCGCAGGATATCGTTACCAAATCAATTATAACGATGACTATTAGCTCTGTTGAATGGTATGCCGAAGGTGTTGGCGTTGTGAGAAGCGAAACACTTAGAAAAGGCAAGCTGACCGGTTACAGTGAACTGACAAAGTTTATTAAGCCATAATTGACAAAAGAAATGGTCGAAAATAATGTTTGATGGGAAAAGAATCTCATCCGATTCATTGTGTCATATAGTAAATCTTTTAAATACTTTTGTCAAAAAAATATCAAGATGGATTATACAAAGGTTGAGGTAAAGGTGAGCCCAATTGATCAGGTGACAAACGAAATAGTAATGGCACAGATGGGCGATATGGGATTTGATAGTTTTGAAGAAACCGATAATGGGTTTAACGCATACATTCCTTGCAATTTGTTTGAACAGGTTGATTTATCGCAACTCAGCAGTCCGATTGAGGGAGTGAAGCTGACATTTAAAAGTGAAGAGATTGCAGATCAAAACTGGAACAAAGTATGGGAAGAAAACTACTTTCATCCAATTATTATCGATAAGCAATGTATGATTCGAAGCTCATTTCACCAGGTTGATCATCAGTGTAAATATGAAATTGTTATCAATCCACGAATGGCATTTGGAACAGGGCATCATGAAACAACCAGCCTGATGGTACGTCAGATTCTGGAACATGATTTTGGCGGTTTAAAGGTGTTGGATATGGGATGCGGAACCGGTATTTTAGGGATGCTATGCTCGATGAAAGGAGCAGCCCAGGTTACAGGGATTGATATTGATGAATGGGCTTATAATAATGCTATTGAAAGTATTGAGCTCAATAACATTAATAACATGA
>NZ_CEXQWX010000135.1:0-16646 GCF_982718395.1 Carboxylicivirga sp. | reverse complement strand
GTAAGTAGGGTTTGGGACAACATCCCAATATAGAGAAAACCAAAGGGCAAACTTCTTAATTAAATAACATTTGTATAATTAAAGGATAACAATTTAAGATCAATTAATATTCATCATATTGACCTGAATAATAAAGATATTTCCACTATCTTGAATGCTGATTTCAAATGTATTGAATACAATTATTATCTATTAACTGACCTGTCATGATAACAAAAAGCAATAAAACAAGATGGTTCTTAATAATAATCGGATTAATGGTCCTCACAAACTCTTGTTTTCAAACAAAAGAAACCAAAAAAGAAGATAAGAAATGTGTGATGGCTTATTATGTGCCCAACAAAAAGGGCACCAGTCAATTACCACTACATCAGCTAACGCACATTATTTACTCGTTTACCGAAGTAGTTGATAACCGCATGGAGTGGGTGAAAGGTGTGGATGATCAGCAATTAAAAGAGTTGGTGGAAGCCCGAAACAATCACCCTGACTTAAAAGTAATGGTGGCCTGCGGTGGATGGGGTGGCTCCGGTGGTTTCTCCGAGATGTGTCGACAGGATAGTACACGTGCGATCTTTGTCAAAAGTACCATCGATTTTATTGACCGCTACCAGCTTGATGGAATCGATATGGACTGGGAATATCCGGGATTGCCAGGAATCGGTAACCCATATGATCCATCCGATAAGCAAAACTTTACCCTTCTAATGAAAGAACTAAGAGAAGGTATGGATCAGTTAAAACCAGGATTAATCCTATCTTTTGCAGCAGCAGGATGGCAAAAATATTTCGACCATGTGGAGCTGGATCAGGTGATGAAGTATGCCACTTACATGAACATCATGACCTATGATTTAGCCGGAGCCAATCATCCCGTGACAGCACATCATACTGCACTATATAGCTTAAGTACTGAGCAACTGGGTAGTGCCGCTGTTAAGGCACTAAAAGCCAATGAACCAGAAAAAGAATGGCCATCGGTAGATCATATAGTTACCTATTGCCTAGATAAAGGTGTTAAAAGTCAGCAGATTGTTATTGGTGCCGCTTTTTATGGCCGTTCGTGGAAGGGTATAGAGCCTGTGAGCAATGGTTTGTACCAGTTGCATAAAGGTTTTAAAGGTTATTATACCTATAAACAGATAAAGGAATTAGTGGCAAAAGATAATAGTATTGCTCGCTGGGATGAAGTGGCACATGCTTCTTATCTGTTTATGGCTGATGATTCGGTATTCGTTACCTACGACAGTCCAAGGAGTGTATCCTTAAAAGCCGAATATGTAAAAACGCATCAATTGGGTGGTATTATGTTCTGGCAATTGGCACAGGATAGCGACGACTACGAATTGACCCAATCAATTTATGACAGTGTGAAGCAATAGGGTTGTTAATGTAAATCAGCTTTAGGAGTTATATTCAAGAACTATTCAGCTAAGTATCGTCCTTTCATGACAATTTAGTATGGCCTGTAAGGCCTGCACATAATAGCGCAGGGTTAAAACCCTGCGATTACGGGAAAAGAGTATATAGCACTGAAGGTGCGACACATTAACATTTATAATAAAATGATTACTCACCTAGGCTCTTTTTTAATCCGCTTAGCGCTTTGAAACGTTAAGTGGTTTTGAATAATTAATTTTAAAAAGCGATTTACCTGTTTAAAAGTAGACTAAAACCTTGGTTTGAGTTTATTTTACCGGGGTTACTCACTTTGTTACCCCTCACAATACCCTGAGCAATAGTTTATTTGGAGTAAAGTTTTTAGTATCTTTTTTTCAAGATAATTCAATACTCCGAAGAGATGAAAGAAAATAAGCAACCTCTGGCAGAGAAAACTGCTTCGAAAAAACAACAAGCTGATAACATGCAACGCCGCGACTTTTTAAAGAAAGGTTTGTTGGGGCTTTCAGCATTAACCATTGTTCCCCGGCATGTGTTAGGTGGACCTGGATACACAGCACCAAGCGATCAGATAACCAAAGCAATTATCGGAATGGGTGGTATTGGGTATGGTCATCACCTGACTCGCGAAGGCCGATTAGTAGCTATGTGTGATGTCGACCAAAATCACCTTAAAAAAGCTATTCAGAAAGTAGGCAAGGGGGTACCGGCCTACACTGACTTCAGAGATTTGCTCCTTCAGAAAGATATAGACGTGGTTCATATTGCAACACCGCCGCACTGGCACGGTATTATGGCGGTAATGGCAGCCGAAGCTGGTAAAGATATCTGGTGTGAAAAACCAATGACACGCACCATTGGCGAAGGTGTTAAAGTAGTGGAAGCAGTTAAAAAGAGCGGCAGTATGTTCCGTTTGAATACCTGGTTCCGTTTTAAAGATAATTTTTATGGCCTTAACTCAACCGTTAAACCTTTAAAGAAAGCCATTGACAGTGGTGTATTAGGATGGCCGCTAAAAGTTACCATCAGTGGTGTAACAGGTTATAACTGGAAATTCTACTGGCAAGGTGAGCATAACTTACCACCTCAACCGGTACCTGAGCATTTAGATTATAACATGTGGTTAGGGCCAGCACCTGCCAAGCCTTATAACTCACGTCGTGTACATACCAAGTTCCGCGGATACTGGGATTACGATGGGGGTGGCTTAGGTGATATGGGCCAGCATTACATCGATCCGGTACAATATTTCCTTGGAAAAGACAATACCAGCCCTGTTAAAGTCGAGGTGGATGCACCACAACAACACCCCGATGCTGTTGGTACTTGGCGTAAAATTACTTATACCTATGCCGATGGCTGCCAGATTATTTTAGATGGTGAAAACCGCGACCAGGATGCAGCTTACATCGAAGGGCCAAAAGGGAAGATTTACAAAGGTTTCCGATCAACCATACCGAATTTGAAAGGTATTATTGACTCAATGCCTGATTCGGAGCCACAGATTACTTCATTTCACGAATCAGTGCGTACTCGTAAGAAGTTTGCACTTAACGAAGAAAATGGTCACCGCTCTTGTACCATTGTGAACATGGGAATCGTCGCCTTGCGACTGGGCCGTACCTTGCATTTCGATCCGGTAAAACAGGAATTTATTAATGACGATGGAGCCAATCGTCTACTGAATCAGCCAATGCGTGGAAACTGGAGCATCTAATCCTTTAATAGATCGTTAGATTTTAGACAAAAGACAAAAGATTTATTTACAAGACACTTCAAATAATGGGTTTTAGTAAATCAAATCGCTACAAAAATTAACGGCTATTGATCCAAATAAACAATGATAATTATGAAACTAAATAAAAGAATACTCAATTTGTTGTTGATGTTATTGATTATAATATCGGCACAATCTCAAATAAACCGAACGGTAGATACCAAAGTTGCTGACCTGCTGGTGCAAATGCCGGTTAATAACATGGCTTATCGCGATAAGTTGATGAAGGACATGCTGCTATTAGGGCCTGAGGTAAGAGAACTAATCTGCAAGCAAATAGTTGAACCGGGAACTGGTGATGACACCAAAGCCCGTTTTGCTGTTGAGAGTTACTCAAAGTTTATCAGCGTTTCGCTAAAAGCACAAGATGCCATTGATTGGGAGCAGCAATTGCTGAAAATGATAAATCAATCATCTACCAACGAGGTTAAAGCCTTTTTTATTCGTCAGCTTGAATTTGTAGGAACATCGGTTTGTGTGCAGCCATTGAGTAAATTGCTTAGCAACGATCAATTGATTGAAGCATCTGTTAAAAGCATGTTATTGGCCGATGCCTCAAAGTCGGCAAAATATTTTTCGGAAGCTTTGAAAAATGCCAATGAGTCTGGAAAACTAAGCTTGGTGAAAGCACTCGGACAAAGTGGTGATGTAGCTTATGTCGAACAATTGACAGCATTATACCCGCAAGCTAAAGCCAGCCTGAAAGATGATATCCTGCGCGCAATAGCAGCATTACCTTCTGATGCAGCGGAAGAATTACTTATGCAGGAGGCCAAGGCAGCAGCTTATAATCCTTCGGCTAACGAGGCAGTTTTTGCTTTACTTCAATACGCACAGTCTATTGCAGATACTGAAAAAGCTAAGAAGATTGCTGGTACAGTGCATAAGAAGACGTCAGCTGTACAGGTTAAGGTCAATGCTTTAATGTTGTTGAGTGAATGGAGTGATGAAGCAGGAAAGAATAGCTTACTGATTGGAGCACTTAAGAGCAAGGATAAGGTATATCGTGGAGCAGCGGTTGAAGAAGCTATTCGTCAGCAATTACCATTGGAGCCATGGTTAAAACTCTTGCAAAAAAGTAAATCAGCAGAAGTACAGAAAGAGATTTTATACCTCGTGACACAAACTGGAACAGTTGCTAATGCTGCATCTGTTGAGCCTTTAACGAGCTCAAAGAACGCAGGTGTTCGTAAAGAAGCCATTGTTTGTTATGCGATCCTGAAAGGTGAAGAGGGAGTGGGGCATATACTTGATTATCTGGCAGAAAACACAACCGAGTCAGATGTGAAAGCTGCACGTCAGGCTTTATTATTAAGCGTAAGCAAGAAAAATGTGAAACAAACGCTTACTGCCTATGATCAGATGCATGCTGCCGGTCAGGCGGTACTAATCGATATTTGGGGGGCCAAACAATATAACGGAGCCTTTGATAAGCTCATGAGTATTATTAAAAATGGTGGCGAACAAAAATCTGTAGCTTTAAAAAATCTGGCTTCCGTTTCGAGTGAAAAAGATTTAGAAGAACTTTTAACATTATTTGCCGCTACAAAAGCTTCCAAAGAAAGTGATCGAATTGCTAAAGCCATTATTACTTCCTACCAGGACACTGATGAGAAGGCAGTGGCTAAGCAGAAGATATTTGCCGCAGCCAAAGGAGGTCAATTCAATAAATTTATCCCGGTTTACAGTGCTATGGGCGACGAAGAAGCAGTTCAGTTGGTGTACGATGCCTATCAAAAAGAGCAATCGCCGGCTGCATTGAAAGCATTGGTTCAATGGAGTGGACCTGCTGCGCTTCCGGCTTTGTTTTCTATCGTTGAAAATCCTTCATCAGACAAAGCACGCGGACAGGCATTCAACGGTTACGTTAATAAAGTAAAGGCATCCAAGCTGCCTAATGACCAAAAACTCTTGTTAATGCGTAAGATCATGCCATTGGCAAATGGAAACAAAGAAAAGAAACAGGTGCTGAATGCCTTATCGTCGGTTAAAACCTATTTGACATTTATCTACTTGTCAACTTATTTGGATGATAATGCTTTGAAGAATGTGGCAGCCAATTCATTGGTAAAAGTTGGAATGCACGATGCAGGAAAAAAGAATGGTTTAGTTGGCGATATTGTTAAAGAAGGATTACAAAAAGCTTTACCATTGATCACTGGTCCTGATAGCCAGTATTTAAAAATCGATATTGAAACCTATCTGGCTTCGATGACGGCCGATAAAGGTTATGTATCCATGTTTAACGGAACCGACCTGACAGGGTGGCAAGGATTTGTTGACAATCCGATAAAGCTTAAGAAGATGTCGCCTTATAAACGGAAACAACTACAAAAAGCAGCTGATAAGAAAATGACTGAAAACTGGTCGTTGAAAAACGGATACATCGTATTTAGTGGCAAAGGCCATAATCTGTGTTCGGTAAAAGATTACGGTGATTTTGAAATGATTGTGGATTGGCGTATCACCAAGCATGGCGACAGTGGTATTTACCTGAGAGGAACACCACAGGTGCAAGTGTGGGATACATCGCGTGTCGACGTTGGGGCACAAGTTGGGTCTGGCGGATTATACAATAATAAGAAACATGAGAGCAAGCCTCTATTGGTTGCTGATAACCCGATTGGCGAATGGAACACATTTAGAATTCGCATGGTTGGCGAACGTGTTACTGTATACCTGAATGGACTATTAGTGGTTGATAATGTGGTGATGGAGAACTATTGGGATCGTTCACTACCAATTTTCGCCGAAGGTCCGATTGAATTGCAGGCCCACGGTACCGATCTGGCGTTTCGTGATGTATACGTCCGTGAGTTGGATGTGGCAGGTTATAATCTGACCGAAGAAGAAAAAGCAGAAGGATTTGTGTCTCTGTTTAACGGTACCGATTTAAATGGTTGGGTAGGCAATAAAACCGACTATATGGTTGAAAATGGTGAGATTGTGGTTAACCCTAAGAATGGTGGTCATGGTAATTTATTCACCGAAAAAGAGTATAAGGATTTTATATACCGCTTTGAATTTAAGCTAACGCCTGGTGCCAACAACGGATTAGGCATCAGAGCTCCTCTAAAAGGCGATGCTGCCTATGTGGGCATGGAATTGCAGATTCTGGACAACACAGCGCCGGTATATGCCAATCTAAAGCCTTACCAGTATCATGGTTCAGTTTACGGTGTGATAACTGCAAAGAGAGGCTTTTTAAAACCAGTAGGAGAGTGGAACAACCAGGAAGTCATCGTTAAAGGCACCAAAGTGAAAATAACGCTTAATGGAGAAGTGATATTAGATGGTGATATTGCCGAAGCATCTGCCAATGGTACTTTAGATGGGAAAGATCACCCGGGATTAAAACGCGAGAAAGGGCACATTGGCTATTTAGGTCATGGCTCAGAAGTGTATTTCCGTAACATTCGTATTAAAGAGTTGTAAGCGCAAAGATAAAAGTTTTTTCAGAAACTTGATTTTGGAAAGATTAGTTATGTTTGAGCTCCCGGGTTTTATAATCCGGGAGTTTTGTTTTTGTACACTTATCCGATGAATATTAGTGTTATGTCAATGTACACTGGAAAAGTAATCCTAAGATAGTCATTGAACCAGGGCTTAATTGTTAATCCGGCTTTATTTCCAGACTTGCCTAATCTGCAATTTTTTGATAAGAAAAAGAAATTGCATGGCTCAATAATGTATCAATGCTCCTTAAGTATATTACCTCGTTATTGAGGCTTGACCATGCCTTCTTAGAGATTTTGTACTGTTCTTAAGGCTAAACCACAGCTTCTTGGCGTTCGACCATACAGTATTGGTATTTTACCATTCGGTATTAATGCTCAATCATCACTTCTTAGCAGTTTACCACCTATTATTAGCATTCAACCACGCCTTATTGATTCTTTACCATTAAGTATTAATGCTTGACCAATACTTATCGAAGTTCAACCAGACATTATTAAGGTTCAACCAAGTGGATGAGTATTGTCTTTGCCTGGTGGAATATCATCTATTAATGGTCAAGTGCTATTCTTATTTGGTTAAGAATTACTCTTGCTTGTTAAAATTCCATTACCATTAGTATAATGCTTATCCTAAAATGGCAATTACCATTGAAAGTTGATCAAATGTGTACTTGAGTAACAGGGAATTCCATTGCTAGCACGGATTTGCAATCCGTGCTAAGATTATCATTCAAAGAAAACCTTAGCGATAAGAATTGGAAAATTCAGATGGTTAAAAATGTTAATGTAAGAACAGACCACAGTTTGACACAAATCAACACTGATTTTTTAGTTTTCCTGCGGAAGCTTTAAACCTCGAAGCGGTTTATATAATCTTAGAAAATCGGCGTATTTATGCGGACAAATAGAATTTTAAATTGCATAGCAGTTTATATGCTTAAAAGCAATTTTCCTGACTTATCTAATAGCTATTTATCAATCGTATAGCTTACTTATGAGAATGAATACGATCTTCCGATAATTCAAACAAAACGTTTTAAACCGCAATTAGCAGCTACTTTCAATATGTGTTAAATATTTATCAACATAATGATGTGTTATTGGAAAATAACTTTATTTTAGCATACGCTTATCGGGAATATGTTATTGAGATTAGCGAGTATGGAATGATGGGGTGGTAAAGCAGAAAGTGGTTGAGTTTAGAACAATATTGATGAGTGAATGAGGTTGGTGACAATTCTTTTGCAAAAAGAGAATGGTCTTTTGAATATTAATTAAATGAGTAATTGACAGGATAACAGTAACATAAAGAAATAAATATATAGTAGATATAAAGTGCATTGCACTTTATACATACGTTGGGCGTCATTTGGCAATCGTATATAATATCTAAGTAAAACATTGACTCATTCAAAATGTGTATAAACTGCTATATCGGAACAGAACAAGAAATCAACGAAATTCCATTTGCATGGAGTAATCCGACATTTTGTATCATGAAAGTTGACAAATCTAATTTTGACGAGGAAACGTTTATGACAGAGAATGTATATTATATAGGAACAAGCAATGGTTGTGGCTGTGATTTTGGAACTGAAGAAATCCCTGAAAGAATAATCATCGAAGCAAAACAGTGTTTAAATTCAAATAAAGAGTTTTCTCCAAAAGTTAAGCAATTCTTTGAGTTTGAAGACACAATTGAATTCTTAAACATGTCAATTGAAAACAACAAGAAATACTCCAAGGACACCCAAAAACTGTATTCCCTAATTTCTGACCTTAGTTTAAAAAATAAGACTATTGAATTTTTTGGTTGCCAAGCAGACCATGAAATGAATAAATGTGACCAAATTTCAACTATGGAATGGTCTCAAGAAGTGAAAATAGATTTTGAGAAATTTCAGGAACTGAATATTAAAATCATAATTAAAAACGACCACCCAACAAACCGTTATAAAGCATAAAGGGTAAGGTGCTTCTTGGTTGGTTTGTAACTTTGGCGAACAGCGCCAAATCACTGATTTGGCTTTTGAAATGAAAACTTAAAACAAAATACAGCGCTTTGGCTCAGCTCAATTTGGTAAGTTAGTAAGGTTAAAACCCTTTACGCTCCATGCGGCAGGCCGTCAGACTGTCTAAAAACCTGGAGAGCTGTTTAGTAATGATTGAAGCATTTTGTATCTTCAGGTATGAAATTTATTCAAGGCCAAAACCGATCACAAATCCAGTTATTTTCCCTAACGCTTGATGATGCTATTGAGCCTGCCAATGAAGCCAGGTTGATAGATGCCTTTGTATCGCACCTAAATCTTGAAGATTTGGGTTTTGATATGCAGGCTGGTGAAAACGGACGCCCCTGCTATCATCCCGGCGATTTGTTGCGATTGTTTATTTATGGGTATTTAAACCGTATTCGTTCATCCCGATCATTAGAGAAAGAATGCAAACGTAACATTGAGCTTATGTGGTTGCTCAGGCAGTTAAAGCCCGACCATAATACCATAGCCAATTTCAGGCGCGATAACCCCAAGGCCATCAGGCGTGTATTTAAGGAGACAGTGCGTGTAGCTCAATACTTTAATCTCATTGGAGGGCAGTTACTGGCCGGCGACAGCACCAAGCTAAGAGCACAGAACAGCAAGAAGAACAATTTCAACCAAAAGAAGATTGACCGCCACCTGCAATACATCGAAAACAAGCTGGACGGGTACAACCAGGCAATGGCTAAGGAAGACGTTGACTCACCGGAGCAAAAGGAACTGCAGGGTGAGATTAAAAAGCAGGAGCAGCGAAAAGAGAAGTACCATAAACTGGAAGCAGAACTAAAGGAAACCGGAGAAAAACAGGTGTCAACCTCGGACCCGGAGAGCAGGCAGATGATCATTCGCAATAACATTACTGAAGTGGCTTACAATGTGCAAACCACGGTTGATGCCAAACACAAGCTGCCAATCGATTATGATGTGACCAATGCCAACGATAGCAAAGCCATGGGCAGGATGCTCACAAGAGCCGTTGATATTGTGGGCCATAATAGTTTTACAGCCTTGTACGATAAAGGCTACCACACAGGGAGTGAGTTTGCTACTGCTGCACGATTAGGTGTGGATGTGATGGTGGCTATTCCTGCTCTGCCTAAAAACTCACAGGCACCTGATCCGGCTTATAATCTTGAACATTTCCGATATAATCTCCAGCAACATACATACACCTGTCCAATGGGCCAAACCCTGACAACCAATGGCAGGTGGCATAAAGGTAAGCGAGGCGGCGATTTTCAGCAGTTCAGAACACGGGCCTGCAAAGGCTGTCCGGCCCGGACAAGGTGCACAAGAGCCAAAGTCAATGGCCGCATTATTAGTCATCATGCAGCGAATGTACATGTTGTTGCCAACAAGGAACGCATAAGCGCTAATCCATCACTGTATAAACTGCGACAAACTATTGTCGAGCATCCTTATGGGACCATCAAGCGTCAATGGGGCTTTGACCATGTAATGACAAAAAAATCAATGGGCCGTGCCAGTGCTGACGTCGGCCTTATAATGACTGCGTATAACCTGCGCCGATTAATTAACATCCTGGGAATAGCAAAACTAATATGTGTATTAAGCCCTTTATTTTCTCTTATAGAGACTCAAAATGCAATGAGAAACGCGATAATAAGTATCATGCTCCATTTTAACGAAATAGGATTAAAACAATATTCCGTTTTTTACTCTCGGAAGTTAAATCTACTTTTAAACAATAACATGGCAGCCTAAATAGTTTTTAGACAGACTGCCGTTGGCAACAATGCAAATAATAAAACCCAAGATTAGGAATGTTTGATACTTATGGACAAAACACATATGAAATATTATCTAAGCTGATTAAAGTAAGATTTGCAAAATAGCTAAAAGATAGCGGAATTGAATTTGGTGGTATTTATAAAATGACAAACCTGGAGAATAATGTTGAATTCTTCATGCTCGAAGTAAATAATACTCAAATTCGGTTTAAAAAATCAACTGATTTCTTTTTTCATTTTATTACGTTCTTAAGCAAAAGTATTGAAAATAATACGAAAGAATATAATAGACTTATGTCAAGACCGCATGATGAATTTACCGATGAAGTAAGGCATGAAATGAGGTACAAGCAAATTGATTACTACATTTACCAACAAACTGAATTATTGAAAGTATTCAGAAGGCGTTACGACCAAATCAGATAGACTAAAAAATAACATGTATGAGTTTTCATAGAGAATTAGAATCATCATTGTTTTATCTTGGATTTCAGAATTGTAATAAGGATAACAATTTAAATTGGTGACTATATACATTGTTACACTGAAAAACTTTCAGAACAAGACTATCTAACCTTGAGAGTCTTCCCAAAGTTGAGACGGCAGATTTAATTCATGCAAAATTTTCATTAAACAGTAATCCATGTGACTATGAGCCATATTGGGAAGAAACGATTAAACTTAGCTTTTCACCCACTAAGGATAGTCAAGTAATAAGGAATTTTGTGAAATCTTTCAAAAGAATCCAGTGATTATATATTTGGCATATCAAAAGAAAAAATAACACCACACAAGCCATCATAAAGTAGCTCCGACTTTTGTTGCATTTGGAAGTTTACTTCCCGAGGCAGCTGAGACAAAAGCAAGAAAGCGAATATATAACGCGTACCTCGGCCACTTAATATGGCCGAACCATTGTAAACAAGCTAAAATCCTTAACGCAAAAAATGAAAATAATTAAAAAATTATTAATTAGTTCATTCTTGGTATTATCCATTTTAACTTTGATTATTAATGATATTGAAGTATAATCTATAGATTTCGAAATTATAGGAGCTGGAAATAATGGAGAGAAATATGAAAATATTGAAATCATAGAGAATAAATATGATTTTGAAAAAAATGGAAGGAATGATTTTTTCGGACAAACCAACACCTGTCATTGATTTTAATAAAGAGTGCGTTATTGCAATTTCTAGAGGACAATGTGGTTCTGGCGGACATGGAATTCGAATTAAAAAAGTTTATGAAGACAGAGGTTATATAACAATTGAAATGGTTTATAGAAATCCTGGTGAAAGCTGCCGAGTAACCTACGGTTTAACAAATCCTTTTTTACTCATAATGTTGAAAAATAAAAAATTAGATATTGAATTTGAGAAATCAATAGAGATTTATGAGTGTGATTATAATTAAGAAATGCTTACTTGCAATAAATAGGACACTGGGCGATCGATAAGCTCCAGCAAGGCATCATGATTTGAACCACATCCAAACCACCACACTATATTACATATACTTATAAAGTTTTTTGATTATTTAAGTAGCTCGGTGAATATCTGATAAAATCACCAACCGGGTGCAAAAAAAGAGACTACCTTTTGAGTAGTCTCTTGAATTTTTATTCAGTCGCTATTTTCTATGCTGCCATTTTCATTTCAGCCTGTTCTTCTTGTTTCTTTCTTAGTTTCTTAGTGTTTAGAATTAACAATATTGAAGAAACTAATCCTAAGAACAAGAAGCCAATTAAATAATAAAGAGCTTCCTGATAAGAACCGGTTGTATCTTTCAGATAGGAGATAATCTGAGGACCAGCAATTCCAGCTAATGCCCAGGCTGTTAAAATATAACCATGGATAGCACCTAATTCTTTGGTTCCGAATAGGTCACCAATAAAGGCAGGTACGGTTGCAAAACCACCGCCATAACAGGTTAAGATGATTAAGAAAGCCGCCTGGAAACCAATTTTACCGGCATCAGAAATGCTTCCGCCAAAGAAGGTTGTCAGGTAAAAGAATGCGCCTATCTGAATCACAAAGAAAGAGATATAAGTTGCCGGACGGCCAATGTAATCTGATAGGGTAGACCAGCCTAATCGACCGAATGCATTAAACATACTCATTAGCATCACCAATACAGCAGCTGCTTCAACAGATAGCATCACAATTTCGCGTCCCATTGAGTTGGCAACTGAGATTAATGCAATACCACTTGTTACGTTGATAAATAAAATGGCCCATAAGAAATAGAAACGAGCTGTTTTAAGCGATTGATTAGCAGTGATATTTGAAAGATCTTTCTTAACAGCTTTTCCAGCTTTAGCCAGTTCTTCAGGATTGTAGCCTTCGGGTAACCAGTCAACCGGAGGTTTTTCAAGATACTGGGCTGCTACCAGCATAATCACACCATAAACAGGACCTAATATCAATAAGATAGTTGAAATTGATTCGATGCCAAAGGCTGGAAATACGCTTTTTATTAAATAAATCTCGATGGCTGCACCCAAGCCAAAGCCCATTATGGCTAAACCAGTTGCTAATCCGCGTCTGTCAGGGAACCACTTCACCATGGTTGAAACAGGAGTCACATAGCCCATTCCTAAACCGATACCACCAATGGCACCATAGGTTGCATAAAGCAGGTAAAGGTTTTCCAGCTTAAGAGCTAATCCGCCAAGTGTAACACCTATACCAAAAAAGATGGCAGCAAACGTTCCTGTAAAACGAGGTCCCTTCTTTTCTACTACCTTACCCATAAAAGCAGCAGATACACCTAAAAAGAAGATGGCAATACTGAAAACGGTGGTAATTTGTTGCAGTGACCATCCGGCGCTTACCTGCTTCTCCACCATCGAACCCAGCTTACTCCAGGCATAGATTGAACCGATGGACATATGCACACTTACTCCGGCAAGGGCAATCAGCCAGCGGTTTTTAATTTTTTTGTTTGTCGAAGTTGTCATTTTGTAGTTTTATTCACATTTAAATTTTCCCCTCTTACTGAGGCTTGTTTTTAGGTTGTTTAAGGGCTTAAGAATGGATAGTTGTTAGTTGATAACTACTTCCTTGAAGTAATTAATGAAAATATTATAAGCTGCATCCAATTGCTCAGGAGTGTTAGCTTTAACACCCTTTAGCTTGTATTCCCAGCCTAAATGTTCGTATTTATGGGCTCCTAATTCATGGTATGGCTGAATTTCCAGCTTCTCAATATTCTCAAAATCCTGAAAGTGTTTACCAAGCTGATGCAGATGTTCTGGGTTATCGGAATAACCAGGAACCAAAACGTACCTTAGCCAAACAGGTTTGTTGATTTCGTTAAGGTAATTGACAAAAGCCAATGTCTTTTCGTTTTTCTTACCTGTTAACAGTTCATGTTGATTGCTGTCAATATGCTTAATATCCAGCAAAACAATATCGGTATATTCCAATACCGCTTTCACATCGTCATTTAAGATGCTGCCGTTGGTATCAATGCATACATGAAAACCTTCTTCCTTTAAAGCTTTAACAACAGGAAGCAGTTGTTTTGCCTGAATCAAAGGTTCGCCACCAGAGAAGGTTAATCCGCCTTTTTTTCCAAAGAATGGCTTTTGATTTTTAGCCATGGCGATTATTTCCTCAACAGATGTTTCAGTACCGCCTTTCAATTCAATGGTGTCGGCATTGGCACAATACAGACATTTAAAGTTGCAGCCCTGCAAAAAAGCAACCAGGCGAATGCCCGGGCCATCATAGGTGCCTAATGATTCAAAAGAATGTACTCTTAACATAGGTTTGTTCGTTAGAAATTAGTTAGGCAGAAGGCAGAAGTTTAACCTTCTATCTTCTGCCTTTTACTTTATAGCTTAATAACTCACTTTTTACATGTTGCTATGGAAGCTACGCGAGATCACCTCCAATTGCTGCTCGCGTGTTAAACGAACAAAGTTTACAGCGTAACCCGATACACGGATGGTTAACTGTGGGTACTCATTTGGATTCTCCATAGCGTCTTCCAATAACTCACGGTTCAAAACGTTTACGTTCAAGTGGTGAGCCTCTTTTGAGAAGTAGGCATCCATCATGGTTACCAGGTTTTCGTTACGGATTTCGGCGTCAGCACCTAATGACTTAGGGATAATGCTGAATGTATTTGAAATACCATCTAAGGCATTTTTATAGTCAAGCTTTGCTACCGAGTTCAATGAAGCAATGGCACCGTTCTTATCACGTCCGTGCATTGGGTTAGCACCAGGAGCGAATGGAACACCTTGCTCACGACCATCAGGAGTTGCACCAGTCTTCAATCCGTAAACTACATTTGATGTAATAGTTAAGATGGACATAGTTGGCTCAGCATTCTTGTAAGTATCTAATCCACATAACAACTGGTTGAAGTGGTTAGAAATTTCAACTGCTAAGTTATCCACACGGTCATCATCGTTACCATAGCAAGGGAATTCACCATTGATCAGGAATTGTGATGATAAACCTTCGTCGTTACGAACTACAGTTACATCAGCATACTTGATAGCCGATAATGAGTCAGCAACAATTGATAAACCAGCCATACCGTAAGCTAAGTTCACCTTAGGGTTGGTATCAACAAATGCCATCTGAGCTTTTTCGTAGTAGTACTTATCGTGCATGTAGTGGATGATGTTCATCGACTCGTTGTACACACGTGCTACTTCTTTCATCGCTAATTTGTAGTTAGCCATTACTTCGTCGAAATCAAGCTTATCACTCTTCAATGTCGGAATACCTTCCACAATAACTTTACCTGACATCTCACAACGACCGCCGTTGATGGCTAATAATAAAGTCTTAGCTAGGTTGGTACGAGCACCAAAGAATTGGATGTGTTTACCAATTTCTTGGAATGATACACAACAAGCAATACCATAGTCATCTGATTGACGAGTTTCAGTCATCAAATCATCATTCTCATACTGGATAGATGAAGTATCGATTGAAACCTGCGCACAGAATTTCTTAAAACCTTCAGGAAGATCTTGTGACCAAAGAACCGTCATGTTTGGTTCTGGTGAAGGACCTAAGTTATATAGAGTCTGTAAGAAACGATATGAAGTCTTAGTGATTTTATGACGACCATCCATTAATTTACCACCAATTGCTTCAGTTACCCAAGTTGGATCACCAGCAAAAATCTCATTGTAAGCGTTCATACGAAGGTGACGTACAACGCGTAACTTCATTACGAATTGGTCAATGAACTCCTGAGCTAATTCTTCAGTGATGTTACCATTAGCCAAATCATACTCCATGTAAATATCAAGGAACGATGATACGTTACCTAATGACATAGCGGCACCATCCTGCTCTTTAACAGCAGAAAGATAAGCCATATATACCCACTGTACAGCTTCTTGAGCCGATTCAGCAGGACGAGAAAGGTCTAAACCATATTTATTACCAAGCTCTTTTATAGCAATTAATGCTTTAATCTGTTCAGCTACTTCTTCGCGTAAACGAATCTTGTCGTCAGACATTGGTCCAACTAGGCCTTGCATGTCTGCTTTCTTAGCTGCAACCAAGGCATCAATTCCATATAATGCCAAACGACGGTAGTCACCAATAATACGACCACGCGCGTAGTTATCAGGCAATCCGGTTAAGAAACCTAATGAACGATACTTGCGAATTTCGTCAGTGTAAACATCAAACACACCATCGTTGTGTGTTTTAGCGTAGTTGCGGAAGATATCTTTAACACGATCTGAAACTTCCAGACCTTGCTCGCTACAAGCTTTTTCTACTACAGCAATACCACCGTAAGGCTTCATTGCACGTTTTAAAAGCTCATCAGTTTGTAAACCAACGATTAATTCAAGGTCTTTCTGGATGTAACCTGCTTCGTGAGAAGTAATCGATGAAACCGTTTCGGTGTCGATCGAACGAACTCCATTGTTAGCTCTTTCTTCCTTGATAGCCTCCAAACAGATATCCCAAAGTTTTTTGGTTCTTTCTGTTGCTCCACAAAGGAAAGAACTGTCACCGTTATAAGGAGTGATGTTTTTTTGAACAAAATCTCTAACGTTTACCTGCTCATTCCAGGCACCTTTTGCGAACGTCTCATTAATTTTACTCATAATTTACCTGTTAACCTGTACAATATTATTATTTGTGCGTTAAATTCTAATTTGTGAGAGCAAAGTAAAGGTCTTTTATTTTACTGTGCAATCCTCATTACTAGCGATAAAGGAGAGTTTTTTGTC
>NZ_CEXQWX010000134.1:0-17013 GCF_982718395.1 Carboxylicivirga sp. | reverse complement strand
GCTCTTCCGATCTTGGCTCATTTTTCCAGCGGCTATCATCAATTAAGAACGTAATACCAAAGCTTGTTGTATAATAGAAATCATTAGCTTCGGTTTTGTATATAATGCCATCTGAAGACCATTCACTGTGACCATCAAGTTCGTCACTTGTAGGTAATGTACCGATAGCTTCGATGTTAATACTCCACTGGGAATTGATCCAATATGATAAGCCAAAACCTCCAGATAATGAGGCTGTTAAGCCGCTCTTTTCTCGCCAAAGATTCCCTTCAGGAACACCTTGATCATTTCCATTTCCAAAATATTCTGATGCATTGTAGTAAATCAGTCCAACCTGACCAATAACATATGGATTAAATGAACGTTGTTTGTAATATCCGAGCATGATATTTAGAGGGCGGAAAGTAACACCTCCATTAAATTCAGTATAGATGTTATCAAAATAAGCGTATATCAGGTTAGGATCTGATTTATCGCCAGCGATCTGTGAACCACTCATTTGACCACCCATAGTGGATGCTCGCGCTGATAGAAAAGTATTAAGTTCTTTCTCTGCGGTAAATCCGAGCGAAATGTTTGTTCTACCATCATCTACCAAATCTCCATAAAAATGGTTAGCACCAAGGCGACCAGTAACACTAAAACCTTCCCAAATCTTTGGTTTTCTTCTACGCTGTGCATTCGATTCGGGCAGGAAAGTTGAAAGCAAAACAGTAAGTACAATAAAATATCTTAACGATAATGGCATTCGAATGTGCTTTAATTTCGTGTAAAAATGTAAAAAAGTTTACGATTACAAAAATGTATTTAACCCAAAAATGTAATAAAGATGTGTCATTAAGAAAAAAAATTTACGGAATGTCGTTTTTTCTTAGTGAAAGCATCAAAATATTACACCTATGTACGAGCTAATGCATTAATTGTTGCTTTTATTATTGCTTTGTCAGAAAGAAAACGACTAAATTCAGGAATTCCGGCAATTCCACCCATGTTAATCCGGTTGTTTTTAAATTTCATAGGAGACTTTTTTTCTCTTCTAGCAGAGAAATGGAATTCCTTTGCTTGGGTTCGATCAGCGATCAATTTAATATTGTCAGGTTTAATACCAGAACCCACTAAAATATTTAATCGATTGTTAGCATGAAGAATGATCTTTTTGATGAATTCAATACCCAAATCCGCCGTTTGTTCTAATCCGGAAGTAAGTATTCGATTAACACCAATGCTGGCCAATTGATCTATAGCCTTTAAGGGATCCTTACACATGTCAAAGGCTCGATGAAAAGTGAAAGACAGACCATTACATGCCTCAATTAGCTTTTTTGTATTAGCAGTGTCTATATCTCCGTCTTCCACTAGCCAGCATGAGACTCTTCCATCTCCACCAAATTGACTTGCCATTTCAATATCGGAAAGCATAATATTTATTTCATCCTCGGAATACACAAAGTCTCCACCCCTTGGTCGAATGATCACAAATAGCTTAATATCAGGAGCAGCCTTACGAACTTGCTTTATCATACCGGCACTTGGAGTTGTGCCCCCTTCAAAGAGGTTATCACAAAGTTCAACTCTGTTTGCACCTGCTTCCTGCGCATTTATTGCCGATTGTACCGAATCAATGCAAACTTCAAATGTATAATTACTCATTATTACTTATAAAAGTTCTAAGGTTTTTAATATTAGTCTGTGAGCAAAAGTTTTTTGCATCAGGTGTGTAAAGGTAGTCGATCTGATCAGAAAAATATTCCTCAACTTTCGGCCTTACAACTTTCATAGTACTGTTCAGTAGTTTGTTCTTTTCGGTAAAGCTTTCATTTAAAATAGCTAGTGTAGTGGGAAGCCATCTGCCCGGGAAATTCATATTTTCGGTATTCTGCTGCTTTAGCTCATTAATTTTAGATTGGATTAATTCCAACATTTCAATAATGGTGTCGTCTGAATCGAGGTGCTTATTATTACTTTTAGCCCACTGTTTTAATTTTTCTTTATTGGCTACAATAAGACCACTTGTGAATGGATTCTGATTGTTGTGAAGAACAAACTGATCAACATATTCGCAATGATCAATAATTGCTTCTTCGATTCCTTCAGGGCTATATTTTTCTCCATCAGAACCAATCAGTAGGCTTTTAAATCGACCAAGCACATAAAGGTAATTTTCATTGTCCAAATAGCCCAAGTCACCAGTATAAAGCCACTGATCCCTGATTGTTTCTTTGGTGGCATCTTCGTTACGCCAGTACCCTTGCATGACATTTTCACCACGAATAACAATTTCGCCTTTTTCACCTATAGGAAGTGCATTGCCATCGTCATCACAAATTTTTATTTCGAGTTGATTAACAACTTTCCCAGAAGAACCCAATTTATGGAATTTAGGGGTATTAGCTGATATGATTGGTGATGCTTCACTCAATCCATACCCTTGGTACATTGGGATACCTAATGCATAAAAAAAACGTTGTAAATCAATATCAAGAAGAGCACCACCACCAATGAAATAGTTTAAGTTGCCACCAAATCGCTCTTTAATTTTATTAAAGATAAGTCCTTTGAAGAAAGCGTATATTGGGTATGATAATTTCTTAAAACCGTTACCGGCCTTTTGACCATTCCCGTTATACCAATAGGCAAAAGATAATCCGGAATTAAATAATTTAGTTGCAAAAGTGCCTTTGGCCTCAATTGCCTTTTCAATATTTTTCTTGAAATTTTTTGCCAAGGCAGGTACGCTCATTAATATCTCTGGCTTAATCTCCTGCATATTTGTTACAAAATTCTTCAATGTTTCATGCTGGTTACGACCTATTTGAACTGAAGCTATAGATGCGCCTTTATGCATAAAAGCATATAATGATGCTGTATGAGCGAATGCATGATCCCAAGGTAATACGACAAGTGTCTTAAAATGCTGTGGAATATTTATATAGCTAAATGCTTGTTCAACGTTAGCAGTATAATTTCTGTGTGATAATATAATTCCTTTCGGATCAGCGGTTGTACCTGATGTATAACAAATATTTGCATGTGTTTCAGGTTTGACATTACTCATTACTTCCTTAAGTGCATCAGGATTTTTTGAGGAATAATCTTTAGCCAGATTAAAAACACCCTCTATCAATATTTCCTGATCTAATACATTATCTATCGAATCTAAAACGATGACTTGCTTTAATGAGGTTAATTCACCCTTAATGAGTCGTATTTTTTCAAGTTGATTTTTCGATACAATTACAGTTTCAGCTTCAGAATGGTTTAATCTGAATATTAGATCAGTATCAGCCTCAAGCTTGGTCGATAAAGGCACATTAATGGCGCCGATATGCAAAATAGCAAGTTCACTTACCAACCACAGTCGTCTTCCTTCTGATAGCAATGCAATTCTATCCTGAGGATTTATTCCTAATGCTAAGAGACCATTAGATAGTGTATGGACTTCTTTTTGTATCTCTTTATAAGTGTATGATTTGAATTGATTATCAGTTTTTTCCCATACAAGAGGATTTTCAGGGTATTTACTGACACTATCCTCAAAGAAATTAATTATGCTTTTCATTGTGTTGTTGTTTTCAAAACTAAGATAACAGAAAATTCTAACAAGTGTTCGTTTTCGCCCACGTGGTGCATAAATGCGTACATGAAAAGTAATTGGATTTTTACGTTAATAATCAGATAGTGAGTGATAAAAAAAACGTGGCATATTACTTGAGGAATTTTTCCAACATTAATTAAGTTAAACCTGATGACCATGAAGAGACATGTATTGAGTTTATTGCTATTATTGGGGATAATAGCTGGATCAACGTATTCTGTTGCACAGGAAGTGCACAAAATGGATAGTGTTGAGTGTTTAAAAAACTATTCGTTATACAAGGAAGCCTTAAAGAAAAGGATGTATGATTATTCAATCGATGCCTGGCGTACGATGTTTAATCAATGTCCTGATGTTACAATTCGTCTTTATTCTGATGGCATAAACATTTATAAACATTACATCAAAAAGGAGAAAGATGCAACTAGAAAAGCTGCATTAGTCGATACTTTACTAATGATTTATGATCAGCGTATCAAATACTTTGGCAATCATCCCAAATATCCTGAAGGATGGGTGTTAGGAAGAAAAGGGATTGATATTGTTACTTACCGTCGAGATGATGTGGAATCAATTCAGAAGGCTATCCAGTGTTTTGAATCTTCACATGAACAATTAGCTACAAAAATGGAGCCTATGGTTGCGGTTAACTGGCTGCAGGCAACCAATGCCTTGTTGAAAACTGGAGATCGGACTGAGATTGAGTTGTTAAATGTATATTTGGATGTTGATGAAGTATTGGCATCTCATATTTCAAGACAAAAAAGCGAAAAGCATAAAGCCATGTTGAATAAGGCAAGTAATACATGTGTTGAGATTGTTGCTAAAAGCGGATTAAACGATTGTATTGCCTTGCAAAATGCCTTATTGGAGAAATATGAACTTGTTAAAGATAATCAGGTCGGACTTGAACGTTTGTTAAAGTTGCTAATTTCTCTGGAGTGTACAAATAGTGAATTATATGCCAAGGCTGCTGAAAGGAATTATGAGCTGGAACCAACTGCCAGTGCTTCATATTTATTAGCAAAGTACTTTATAAAACAAAATCAGTTTGATAAGGCTAAAGAGTATTACTTAAAAACTATCAGTCAGGCTGATGATGAAGAATTACAGGCCAAATGCTTTTATGAATTGGCTGTAGTTACTTTCTCACACTTTAAAAACAGCCCCGAAGCGAGAAAGTATGCACAGAATGCCCTGCAGAAGAAAGGTAACTGGGGAAAACCTCATATCTTAATTGGAAATATATATGCGCAGGAAAGTGCAAAGTATGGTGAAAGTGATTTTGAACATCAAACGGTATACTGGGTAGCGATAGATCGATTTAAAAAAGCAAAATCAATAGATCCGGAATGTACCGAGGAAGCGGAGAAACAGATTAATCTATATTCACAATATTTACCTGACAAAGAAACGGGTTTCTTCCATGGTATTCAGGAGGGTGAGAATTACACTGTAGGATCATGGATTAATGAGAAAACGATAGTCAGATATCGCTAAATAAGTGAAAGGAAAGAGCGTTACTTTTTTCGGTAATGCTCTTTTTGCTTTATTCTGCCAAACCAAATTTATAAACGGTCGTCTGTCGATATGTTTCTTCTGGTTTTAGTTCAGCACTTGGGAAATTTGGTTTGTTAGGGCTGTCTGGAAATTTTTGAGCTTCAAAGCAAACGCCATAGTTCTCATCAAAAGAAATACCATCTCTTTTAAAACTCCCATCAAGATAGTTACCAGTATAAACCTGAAATCCAGGTTCTGTTGTGTAAAATTCAAGCGAGCGACCTGTACTTCCATCTACAAGGCGCGCGCCGATGTTTAAGTCGCCTTCAAAACCATTAATGGCAAAGTTGTGATCATATCCTCTTCCATCCACATCACTGATGCGTTCGCCAATTTTTTTCGGAAGTAAAAAATCCATAGGTGAATCATTTACTGATACAACTTCTCCTGTTGGAATATCATTTTCGTCTTTAGGAGTAAACCTATCTGCATAAAGTACCAACATGTGATCAAGTACATTGCTTTGCATACTTGACAGGTTAAAATAGGTATGGTTGGTCAGGTTGATAATGGTTTTCTTATCAGTTTTTGCTTCGTAATCAATTACCAATTCATTGTCAAAAGTAAGGGTATAGGTCATTTTAACCTTTAAGTTACCAGGGAAACCCTCCTCCATATCCTTTGAGTCAAGAGTTAATATAACACCAGTTCTCTTTGGTTCTTTAAAAGTTTCCATATCCCATATTTTCTGATGGAAACCTTTGGGACCACCATGCAATGCATTGGGACCATTGTTACAGTTAAGTTGGTAGTTGGTTCCATCAATACTGAATTGACCATCTTTTATTCGGTTGGCATATCGGCCAATTGCCGCACCAAAATATGGACAATTGTTTTTGTAGTTGTCGCTTAAATAGTCTTCAACATTATTAAAGCCAAGAGCTATTTCGGCAAAATTACCTCTTCGGTCCGGAGTTTTAATACTCATTATAATTCCACCATAATTGGTAACGGTGACTTGAGTGTGCTTTCGGTTTTGAAGGGTAATTGTTTTAACTTCCTGATTAAGTGACGGAATAAACTGAATTGATTCGTTAATTATCATAGCGGTGAATGTGGATTATCAATGCAAAAATAAGAAAAAAGTTAATTTTAACATTTTATTACTTTTTTCTTGTCAGCTGTTTAAAAAGTAGTAGATTTATACCTGAAAGATTGAACATATCTTTCTGTTCTACTGGCTACTTTTATCCGAAAGGATAAACTATTATAAGCGCAGGTAGTTTTTTGGTTTTAGAGAGAAGAGGTTATTCATTTGAATAACCTCTTTGTTTTTTATCAACAATTTGTTTAAAAGTTAGTCAATAATCAGTTTACTTCTACATAAAAACTACTGAACTATTACTAAATTTGCAGCTCAATAAAAAACAAATTCAAAACATTCATTCATGGTTCTGTTTTTCAAGGGAGATTCAAAGCAGATTATTGCGGTAGGAACGCAAGCCGATCTTTCAGCTGATAACATTAGTAAGTTAGAGTGGCTATTTAGTGGAGCAAAGCTTTCTGAAAGTAAAACTTTAGAAGGCTTTTTTGTTGGTCCACGTAAAGAAATGATTACTCCGTGGAGTACTAATGCTGTTGAGATTACTCAAAATATGGGTATCAATGGAATTGTGCGCATAGAGGAGTTTTTCGAAGTTGATTCTGAGAAAGCAGAATTTGACCCAATGCTCCAGGCAATGTATAAAGGTTTGGATGGCGAAATTTTCACCATCGATAAAGAACCTGAACCAATTGTTCATATTGAAGATGTAGCAGCCTACAATGTACAAGAAGGATTGGCTTTGAGTGAGGAGGAAATTAATTACCTGAATGAATTAAGTGAGCGTTTGGGACGCAAACTAACCGATAGCGAGGTGTTTGGATTTTCACAAGTGAACTCAGAGCATTGTCGTCATAAAATCTTCAACGGTATCTTTATCATTGATGGCGAAGAGAAAGAAAGCTCGTTATTTAAGTTGATTAAGAAAACTTCAGAGACGAATCCTAACTTCATCGTATCAGCCTATAAAGACAACGTAGCCTTTGTTGAAGGTCCTAAGGCAATGCAGTTTGCACCTGGCCGTCAGGATACGGCTGATTTCTTCGAAACAAAAGAAATTGATACGGTTCTTTCATTAAAGGCCGAAACTCATAACTTCCCAACAACTGTAGAGCCGTTTAACGGTGCTGCTACAGGTAGTGGAGGAGAAATTCGTGACCGTTTAGCCGGTGGACAAGGTTCATTGCCATTGGCAGGTACAGCGGTTTATATGACTTCTTATTCACGCTCGGAAGAAGGACGTGCATGGGAAAAAGATACGCCAGCTCGTGATTGGTTATACCAAACACCAGAGGAGATTTTGATTAAAGCATCCAATGGTGCATCAGATTTTGGTAATAAATTTGGTCAGCCAATGATCTGCGGTTCGGTGCTAACTTTTGAGCACTTTGAGAATCACAAAAAGTTTGCTTTTGATAAGGTAATCATGTTGGCTGGTGGTATTGGTTTTGGTCGTAAAGAGCATGCCATTAAAGCTGATCCTGAAAAAGGAGATAAAGTGGTGATTCTTGGTGGCGATAACTACCGCATTGGTATGGGCGGAGGAGCCGTATCATCCGTTGCTACAGGTGAGTATGATAACTCTATTGAGTTGAATGCTGTTCAGCGTTCGAATCCTGAAATGCAAAAGCGTGCGATGAACGCTATTCGAGCTTTGGCTGAGTCGGATGAAAACCCAATTGTTTCGATTCACGACCATGGTGCAGGTGGACACTTGAACTGTTTGTCGGAGTTGGTAGAAACAACAGGGGGAACCATTCATTTAGATAAGTTACCTGTGGGCGATCCAACGCTTTCATCAAAAGAAATTGCTGGTAACGAGTCGCAGGAGCGTATGGGGCTTGTACTGAAAGATAAAGACATTGAGAACCTAAAGAATATATCGGCTCGTGAGCGCGCACCTTTCTACGAGGTGGGAGAGACGACTGGAGATATGCACTTTAAGTTTGAAGATGATAAGGGTAATGCACCCATCGACTGGAAGCTGGCCGATATGTTTGGTAACCCGCCAAAAACCATCATGAATGATGAAACAGCAGATGAGAAATTTACAGCTGTTGAGTATGAAACAACTGAGATAGAAAAATATATCAGCGATGTACTTCAGTTGGAAGCTGTTGCCTGTAAAGATTGGTTAACCAATAAAGTTGACCGTTCGGTAACGGGTAAAGTAGCCAAGCAACAATGTGCCGGTGAACTGCAGTTGCCATTGAATAACTTGGGTGCTTGTGCCATCGATTACAAAGGCGAGAAAGGTATTGCCACTTCAATTGGTCATGCTCCGGCTATCGGTTTGGTTGATCCTGCCGCAGGAGCAGTTGTTTCAATTGCCGAAGCATTAACCAACTTGGTGTGGGCACCATTAACACATGGATTAAAAGGTGTATCCTTAAGTGCCAACTGGATGTGGCCTTGTAAAAACAAGGGTGAAGACAGTCGTTTGTATCGCGCTGTTGAGGCTGTGAGTGACTTTAGCTGTGAGTTGGGTATTAACGTCCCTACAGGTAAAGATTCTTTGTCGATGACACAGAAGTACAAGGATGGCGACTTGGTTTACAGTCCAGGTACTGTGATTATCTCAGGAGCAGGTGAGGTGAATGATATTAAAAACATCGTTGAGCCAGTATTGGTGAAAGATATAGATACGCACCTATTACATATAGACCTGTCGTTTGATAGCTTGAAACTTGGAGGTAGCTCATTTGCCCAGGTGGTGAATAAGCTGGGTGCTGAAGCCCCAACTGTAACTGATGTTGACTATTTTAAGAATGGTTTTAATACCATTCAGGAGCTGATCAATAAAGGATTGGTACTGGCAGGACATGATGTATCTGCAGGTGGTTTGGTAACTGCATTATTAGAAATGAATTTTGCCAATACAACATTTGGTGCTAAGGTTAACCTTAGCAATTATGAAGAGAAAGATTTGATTAAGTTGTTATTCTCTGAAAACCCGGGTGTTATTATCCAAGTGAAAGATTTAGCAACAGTTTCATCTATTTTGGAAGCGAAAGGAATCCAGTTTATGGAGCTTGGTCAGCCAGTCGAAGGACGCGAATTAATAATAGAAAACAACGGACAAGTATTAAACCTAGATATCGACAAATATCGTAACGATTGGTACAAGACATCCTACTTATTAGATCGTAAGCAGAGCGGTGAGAAGCTTGCCAAAGAGCGTTTTGATAATTATGCAAATCATACTTTGGATTATAATTTCCCAACCGCATTTACAGGGCAGCTAGATCAGTGGAACTTAGTATTAGATCGTAAAGAGCGTTCAGGTATTAAAGCTGCTATCATCCGTGAGAAAGGGGTGAATGGCGACCGTGAGATGGCTTATAGTATGTTCCTGGCAGGTATGGACGTGAAAGATGTTCATATGACAGACCTGATCAATGGCCGCGAAACATTGGAAGATATCAACATGATTGTATTTGTTGGTGGATTCTCAAACAGTGATGTGTTAGGGTCAGCCAAAGGTTGGGCAGGAGCTTTCTTGTACAATCCAAAAGCAAAAATGGCACTTGATAACTTCTATGCACGCCCGGATACATTAAGTTTAGGTATTTGCAATGGTTGTCAATTAATGGTTGAGCTTGGTTTGGTTTATCCTGATCATGCTGAGAAGCCAAAGATGTTGCACAATGAATCGCATAAATTTGAATCCATCTTCCTGAATATGGAGATTGCTCAAAATGATACTGTGATGTTAGGTTCATTGTCGGGTACTAAGTTAGGAGTTTGGGTGGCTCACGGCGAAGGTAAATACCAGTTGCCATATGCCGAAGATCAATATAATATTGTTGGTAAGTATTCGCATGCTACCTATCCGGCTAATCCGAACGGTAGTGATTACAATACGGCCGCTATTTGCTCCAACGACGGCCGTCATTTAGCAATGATGCCGCACCTAGAGCGCGCCATCTTCCCATGGCAATGGGGATATTATCCTGCGGATCGCAAAG
This sequence comes from Carboxylicivirga sp., assembly GCF_982718395.1. Taxonomy (NCBI): domain Bacteria; kingdom Pseudomonadati; phylum Bacteroidota; class Bacteroidia; order Marinilabiliales; family Marinilabiliaceae; genus Carboxylicivirga; species Carboxylicivirga sp. Next base: position 6,848 of record NZ_CEXQWX010000134.1, on the reverse strand, counting down.
ATGATCAGGTTTCGCCTTGGATAGAAGCCTTTGTAAATGCCAGGAAGTGGATTGAAGCACGCCAGTAAGTATAACAGAATTCAATATGGTAAGCCTGATAGGATTTCGAATCCTGTCAGGCTTTTTTATGGAAACTGACTCTCTAAGGCTGGGAAGTATCATGGTTTAACCCTGCGATGTCTAAGGTTTAACCTTTCGATGCCAAAGGTTTAACCTTTTGATGCCAAAGGCTTAACCTTTCGATGTAAAAGGTTTAACCTTTTGAGATCTATAGTTTAATTTACCAAAAAACTTAAGATAAAACTGTTTCCTAAATAGGTCGTTAAAGCTTCTGCAAGGGTTTGATTATAAATCAAGTTCATTCTACTCTTTTGATCTCTAAAACTATGTCTTTAAGCGTCTTGTAAATCTATCTTATGTCTTATATCAAAAATCGAACGATCTATAGTTCTTAACTGCCCGAAAAATTTTCTTGCTGACTATCAATGATATTAAAAATGGAGCGATAAATACCAAACTTTAAATAGCGGTGTTTTGCTACAGTGTTTGTACTTTTGCGGATTAGCACTTTTCAAATGGACAACTGAATATGGCGGAGAGCGTAAGAGATTTTATTAGTGGTGAGATTGATTTTTATGTATCGAACGATATAAGCAGTGCAGGTACCAACCTATATAAGGAAGGGAAAGTTTCACTTCAGCTTTACCAAAAGGCATTGGATAACTGGATTTTCTCAGTTAAAGACACCAAAATGCATAAGGTACAAGTACGTCACCTTAACCAGCGTCAAATTGAGACGATGTGTAACTGCTCATATATTGGAGGACGCTTTTGCATACATACTGTCGCAGCCCTGTTATTTATAGCAGATATTGATGGAAACATTCAGTTAGGATTTGAAAAGCGTGATGAGCAATCCAACCAGCGTGCCGTTTCAGGCCGATCTGTATTGGGATTTGAATTGCCATCTTTTGAAAATGTAACAGAGAACTTTGTTAAGGAGAATACTACGTATTCAATATTAAGTGCTGTATCATATAGTTACCAGGTGAGTTATATATCAGAACTTATCATTCTGGAGAATAAACTCATTGTCCAGCTCGACCAGAATTTCAAAAAGCATGTAAAGGTGGTTTTTAGCTATGTGGATGATAAGGTTTACATATCGCCTGAAGAGAAAACAAATTTGCAAACCTTAACTGAGCCTGAGGTTATATGTTTGCTGAAAATTGCCCGTTCTGCCAGTCCGGACTTACTTAAAAGAGTGTTTAAGTTTAGCCTTGAGGGAATTAAAAATGAAACACTTATTCAACATGGCTTGGATAGAGGGGATTTTGATACCTATTTTAAGATAGGCTTCGATGAGAAATTAGGGTTAGTTGCTCAGCATACAGAATTTGCAAAAGGATTAATCCCCGTTTCAAATGACGAGTCTCAAGTAGTTAACCAGATACTCCACGAAATTGATGTTGAAACTTTTCGTCTTGAAGCGCAGGATGAGGTTCAAAAAGAGGAACGCGAGATGGGGTTTATTTTGGAGTTAAGCACCACTCAAACCTACTTTAGCGATAATTACGTTATTGAATTAACTCCAATCATAGGTAAACCTAATAAATCGCGTGAGGCTTTAAGTTCTCATATCACAGAATATGATGGTTTGCATGAAGATTACGTACTAAACCTAAGCGAGCATCAGAAGGAGCTATTGACTTTAATCGATGATTGCAATGCTTCCATTCCTCCATCAGAATTGTTCATTATTCATAAGCGAATAATGGAACTATTGGCAGAGGAAAAGCACGTTTATGTCAATCATTCCAATAACTACAAATTACGCAAAGGAGATCTTGAACCTATAGTTATTGCTGCTGAAGCAATAGATGGTTTCTATGAAGTTAAAGAAGATGAAACCTTTACTTACCTAAATCCCCGATTAAAAATTGGTGATCGCGTTTTAGGTGTGGAAGAAATAGATATCGAACAATCAGGGCAATTTATTTACGTTGTTGACGGAGTATATTATGTGACCAAAGATTACCGCGTTGCCAAGTTAATTGTTGAACACAGTGAGCCAATAAAGATTGTTAAATCGCAAAAAGATTACTTCTTCGAAAAAGTGATTAAGCCCCTTTCAAATAGCTTCGATATGAATTTTGATAAAGGGATTTATCCGCTGGAGACAGCTGAGTTGGATTTTAAAAAGAAGCAGGTGTTTCTATCTGAGCAGGACCATCACTTAATCATCTCACCGCAAGTAGAGTATCATCATGGTGTATCGGTTAAATTAACCACCAATGGTAATGTGTTGATTGAAGAGGACAATAAGATCATTCAATACAAGCGCAACTTTGAGTTAGAGGAAGATTTTGCAGAACAATTATCAACCCTGCATCCAAAATTCGAGGCTCAGAAAAGCAGCAAAGTGTTTCATCTGCATTACAATGAGTTTAATCACGATATGTGGTTTTACAGGTTTTTTGATGCCCTGCAGCTTAATAATATTGAAGTATATGGGCTCAACGATCTGAAGAGTTTTAAGTATTCACCTCATAAAGGGAAAATATCTACCTCCATTAGTTCGGGACAGGATTGGTTCGATATTAAGGTTAATGTGAGCTTTGGTGACAACATTGTTAAATTGAGTGATATACGTAAAGCGGTTCTCAACAAGCAACGCTATATTCAGTTATCTGATGGTTCAGTGGGAGTATTGCCGGCAGAATGGTTCCATCGTTTTGAAAAATACTTCAGGCATGGGGAAGTCAATGGTGAGCATTTAACTGTTTCTAAGTTACGTTTTTCCATTGTAGATGAACTATTCGATAATATTGATGATGCGGCGGTATTGGAAGAATTGACAGAAAAGCGCCGCAAGCTGGCATCATTCACTCGTATTGAAGATACCGCTATTCCGGCAGGTATAACGGCCGATTTGCGCCATTATCAGAAGGAAGGATTAAACTGGTTAAATTTCCTTCATGAAATGGGGTGGGGAGGTATCCTTGCAGACGATATGGGACTGGGTAAGACACTTCAGGTGTTAACTTTTTTAAAGCATATTCTGGCTTATGATTCAACAACCAATCTGATTATAGTGCCAACAACACTGTTATTTAACTGGGAAAATGAAATCAGGAAATTTGCTCCATCCTTGAAGGCGCATTATCATTATGGCGTTCAGCGCGAAACGGATACCGGCATTTTTGACGAGTATGATATTGTTTTTACCACCTACGGAATACTCTTGCGTGATATTGAATTGCTGAAAGAATACTCATTTAATTATATTGTTCTGGATGAGTCACAAGCGATAAAGAATCCGGCATCACGGCGTTATAAAGCAGCCAGTCTTTTAAAAGCCAAAAGTCGACTGGCACTCTCTGGTACGCCAATCGAAAACAGTACATTTGATTTGTATGCACAAATGAGTTTCGTTAACCGTGGTTTTCTGGGTGGAGTTTCGGCATTTAAGGAAAGTTTCTCAAATGCTATTGACAAAGATGGAGATGAATTGATAGGAGGTGAGTTGCAACGCCTCATCAATCCATTTGTATTAAGAAGAACTAAGGAAAAGGTAGCATCAGAGCTGCCTCCTAAAACTGAAGATGTCATCTTTTGTGAGATGGATACTGCCCAGCGTAGAGTTTATGATGCCTATCGCAATCAGTTCCGCGACCAGTTAATTGGAAAAATGGAAGCGGAGGGAGTTGGTAAAAGTAAATTGATGGTACTGGAGGCATTAACACGCTTACGTCAGATATGTGATTCACCTCAATTGATTGGTGATCGAAATATTAATGAAACCGAGTCGGTTAAAATCAAAGAAATCATTCAGCATATCACCGATAAAACAGCCAATCATAAAATATTGATATTCTCGCAGTTTGTTAAAATGCTTGGCTTAATTAAAGATGAGTTGACACGTCGCGGGATTGAATTTGAATACCTCGATGGAAAAAGTACAACTAAACAGCGAGAGCAATCGGTCAATAATTTTCAGAATGACGATGAATTGCGTGTTTTTCTGATTAGTCTGAAAGCAGGTGGAACCGGGTTAAATCTAACAGCGGCAGATTATGTATATATTGTTGACCCTTGGTGGAATCCTGCTGTTGAAAATCAAGCTATAGACCGATGTTATCGTATTGGACAGGATAAAAATGTATTTGCTTATCGTTTGATATGTCGTGATACGGTTGAAGAGAAAATTTTAAAACTGCAAGATCGGAAAAAGAAAGTGGCGGGTGATATCGTTCAAACCGACGAGAGTATTATGAAGAATCTTACGGTTGATGATATTAAAGATTTGTTGGGATAAGGAATAGCCAAACATCTCAAAGATGTTTGGCAAATCGCATTAATTCCAGCGTTTGTGAGCTTGCTTATATTGTCCAGGAGACATGCTAAATTCTTTCTTGAAACTTTTAATGAAGTAGGAGCTACTGTTGAATCCTACTTTATATGCTATTTCACTTATCTGATCATCAGCACTGGCCAGCATGGCAGCAGCTTCTTTTAAGCGGATTGTTCGTATAAAATCTGTGGTTGATTTATCTGTCAGTGCTTTTATTTTACGATGCAAATTACTTCTGCTCATACCCAATTCCTGACACAACTCTTCTACACCAAAAGCTTCATTGTCCATGTTTAACTTGACAATTTCAAGTGCCTTGCTTACAAATTGCTCATCTACTGAAGTTGTTGTAATCTCTGATGGATTAATTAAAGCATTACCAGTAAATATTTGCTTCAACTTCTCACGCCCTTTAAGTAAGTTATCGATATATGCTAATAGAAGATCAGGATTAAAAGGCTTAGGCAGATAGGCATCAGCGCCTGTTTTTAAGCCTTCAATACTGTTATCGACAGAAGTTTTAGCCGTTAACATGATAACAGGAATATGACTTGTCTGAACCTCGTTTTTAATTCTGTTACAAAGTTCAATGCCGTCCATCACTGGCATCATTACATCTGTAATTACTAAATCAAATGTTAGCTTTTCTAAATAATTGAATGCCTCCTGTCCGTCAGATGCAGTCGTGACATTATAATCCGTGTTTAAAACTGTTTGCAGGTAGTTAACTACTTGCTGGTTATCGTCAACAATAAGCAAATTATAAAGACTATTTTTATGGCCCTCTGGGTTTTTTGTTGTCACATCCGGAGTAGTATGATCCTCGGTAACGATGTTTTCTGTTATCTGTTTGTCAGATGATGAAACAGATGGATTTATTATAGGTAATTTGATTGTAAAAGTTGTTCCTTTCCCTTTTTCAGATTCTACACTTATTTTTCCGCCATGTAATTGAACCAGTGATTTGGTAAGCGCTAAACCAATACCTGTACCTGCTATTTGCTGATTCTGATTTCTAAAGCGTTTATACTGTATGAATACTTCTTCCGGGTGATCAGAATTGATGCCATCACCATCATCTGAAATGCTGATGGACAGATTTTGCCTTTCCATTATTTGTTCATCCGACAGCAATAGGTTTAATGTGACCTGACCATTTTCTTTACCATACTTAAATGCATTGGATAGAAGGTTATAGATAATCTTTTCGATTATCTCTTTATCAAACTGAATTTTTAATGATTCAACATTACAATTAACCTTGAAGCTCATTTGACGTTTCTGAGCCATAAACCGGAATGATTCGGCACATTCTTTAATGTATTTGACTATATCGTTTTCGCTCACATTTAGTTCCATTGAACCACTCTCTACCTTTCTGAAATCCATTACCTGGTTGATTAATCGTAAAAGAACATTTGAATTTTTGTGAGCAATATCAAATAGATTTTGCTCTTCAGTGTCTAAGTTCAATTTCTTCTTTAGTGATTCAAGAGGACCGGAGATCAACGTTAATGGTGTTCTGAACTCATGAGAGATATTTGTGAAGAACTGCAGGCGCATTTGATTTAATTCTTTAATCTTTTCGCGCTCCATTACCTCAAACTCAAGCTTGCGTCGAAGATCAATCCAGGCAACAGTGTAGCGAATGTAGGCATACATAGCTCCACCAATCAAAATAAAATAAGCCAGATAGGTATACCAACGTTTCCACCATGGAGCCAATACTTTTATTTTAAGAGCTGTTTCTGATGTGCTCCAAACGCCGTCGTTATTTGCGGCCTTAACCTTAAAAATATAATCTCCAGGCTTAAGGTTATTGTATTTGACTATGCGGCTTGAGGAGGCTTTACTCCATTGATTCTCCAGGTTTTCAAGTTTATAACTATATGAGTTTTTCTCTGATATGAAATAATTAATGGCTACAAATTCAATACTGATGTTGGTCTGATCATGGTTTAGTACAATCTCTTTGGTTTCTGTAATGTTTTTAGTTAACGGACTGTTTTCATCACCTGCTTTAATTGGTGCATTATTAATGTATAGTTCGGATAAAATTACTGTCGGAATGTTATTATTAACCTTTATCACTTTGGGATTGAACTGATTTAATCCTTTAACTCCCCCCACTAATAACTGGTTCGACTTTGTATAAAGTAATGTATTGAATGTACTTCCAAGCAAGCCATCACGATTATCATAGTTTTGAAAGCGCCCGGTTTCCACTTCATATTTAGAAAGTCCGCCTTGAGTGGCAAACCATAAGATACCGTCATTGGTTTCACAAATGTCGTAGACCTGTTCCTGTGCCAAACCATCACTGGTTGTGAGGTTAATTACTTCTCCCTGATCCGAATCTATTTTATATATGCCACCACCATTTGACCCAACCCATATCTGACCATTGCTTCCTTCGTAAATCGTTAATACTGCATTATTACCAACACCGCTGTCATTAACCTTGTCAAATAAATATCTGATATACTTTTCCTCG